>NZ_MJGQ01000007.1:83296-104696 GCF_001865095.1 Curtobacterium sp. MCBA15_013
GCCTCCCGTCCGTCGTGCGGTCCCGCAGGCCGGCGGCGCCGAGACTCGGCCCTGCGGACAGTTTCGCGGCCGCGAAGGCACGAAACTGTCCGCGGAGCCGAGTCTCGGACTCGGGCCTACGCGACCGCCGGCTCCGGCTCCGGCGACCGCTTCTGCACGCGCTGGCCGACCACCGCGGAGACGCCGTCCTGCCGCATCGAGACCCCGTACAGCGCGTCGGCGATCTCCATCGTGCGCTTCTGGTGCGTGATCACGATGAGCTGCGACGACGCCCGCAGCCGCTCGAACACCGTCAACAGCCGCCCGAGGTTGGCGTCGTCGAGCGCCGCCTCGACCTCGTCCATGATGTAGAACGGCGACGGGCGCGCGGTGAAGATCGCCACGAGCAGCGCCACCGCGGCCAGGGACCGCTCGCCGCCGGACAGCAGGGTCAGCCGGTCGATCTTCTTGCCGGCGGGCTTCACCTGCACCTCGATGCCGGTGTTCAGCAGGTCGTCGGGGTTCGTCAGCGTGATCGACCCGGAGCCGCCGGGGAAGAGGATCGGGAAGATGACGTCGAACGCCTCCTTCGTGTCGTCGAACGCGGACTCGAAGATCGTCTGCATCTTCTGGTCGAGCTCGTCGATGATCGTCATGAGGTCGGTCCGGGTCTTCTGCAGGTCCTCGAGCTGCTCGGCGAGGAACGCGTGACGCTGTTCGAGCGCCTGGAACTCCTCGAGCGCGAGCGGGTTCACCTTGCCGAGCTGCCCGAGGTCCCGCTCGGCCGCCTTGAGCCGTCGCTCCTGCTCGGCGCGGACGTACGGCACCGTCTCGACGTCGGCGGGGTCGACGTCCTCGGTGGCGTCGAACTCGGGCAGGGCGGGCCCGCCCGGGAGCGTCGACTCCGCGTCGACCAGTTCGACCAGGTCGTCGTCGGCGTCGGAGATCGGGTCGGCGTCGGTGGTCGGGTCGACGTCGGTCGGCGAGTCGTCGGACTGGAGGCGCGGCTCGGCCCCGTCCTCCACCGTCGCCTCCGGCACGGCGCCGTCCAGGACCGTCCCCGCCGCGGCGGCAGCGGCCGCGCGCTCGGCGTCGCGGTGCTTCCGGGCGAGGACCCGGGGGTCGATCAGGACGTCCACCGGCACCGGCACGTGCGGCCCGTACTCGGCGACCAGCACGGCCTCGACGAGCCCGAGCTCGCTCTGCGCCCGGTCGAGCACGCCGGACACGTGCAACTTCTTCTCGTAGATCTCCATCTCGAGCGAGTGCACGCCGTCGGTGATGGACTGGAGGCGGTCGCGGAGCTCGCGCTCCTCGTTCCGGATCGTCTGGAGCTCGGTGTTCCGCTTCGACCGCTCGGCCTCCTCGGTGGCGAGCTGCACGCGCGCCTCGGCGAGGGACCGGTCGACGGCACCGAGCAGCCCGGGCAGGTCGGCGAGCACGTCCTCGGCGACGGCGATCTGGCCACGGCGGATCACGGCGAGCCGTGCGGCCTCCGCCGCTGCGGCGCGTTCGGCCTCGAGTTGCCGCTCCAGCTGGTCGGCGCGGGTCCGCTCCGCACGGACACGCTCGCGGACGGTCTCGACCTGGATGCGCTGCTCGATCTCGGCGGCGCGTGCGGCCTCGAGCGCGTCCTGCAGCCCGGGGCGCTCGGACGCGTCGACGACGGGGCGCGGACGGTCGGCGAATTCTTGGCGCGCGCGTTCCGCCTCGGCCAGGGCCGCCTCGGCAGCCTCGACGGCGCCGTCGGTCTCGGCGAGGGCCGCGCGCAGTCGCTCGACCTCGGCGGCGGCGTTCTCCACCTTCGCACGGGTCGACGCGCTGGTCCGGTCGTACTCCGCCTTCGCCCGGGCGTGGGCGCGCGAGGCAGCGTCCGCGTCGTCCGCCGCGCGACGTGCGTCCTCGACGGCGGTGCGGGCGGCCTGGAGGCGCGTGGCCGCGTCCTCGGCGTCGCGCGCGATCGCGTCGCGGCGGGTCACGGCGTCGTCGCGTTCCGCGACGAGTTCGATGCGCGAGGTCACGCGCTCCCCGCCGCCCGTCACGCGGACCGCACGGACGAGGTCACCGGACCGCGTCACCACCGTGGCCTGCGGGGCGGCGGTGAGCACCGCCTCCAGGTCGACCCCGTCGGTGTCCGCGACCAGCGTGTCCCGCAGGATCGCGGCGATCGCCGGCGGACCCTGCACGAGGTCGAGTGCGCGGCGGACCCCGGCCGGGAGCCGCTCGGGCAGTCCGGACGGCGGGGCGTCGGCGTCGGCGACCACGACGTCGATGCGTCCGATGTCCTCGGTGCGGGCGTGCGCGACGGCGTCGAGCGCGACCGACCGGTCGTCGGCGAGGACGGCGTCGGCGAGCCCGTCGAGGGCGATCGCGATCGCCCCTTCGAACCCGGGCGTCACGCTGAGACGGTCCGCGAGGCGACCCACGATGCCGTCGCGCCCTGCCTCGATGAGTGCCTGCGAACCGTCACGGACGTCGATCGACATGCCGAGCGCGGCGACACGGGCGTCCAGGGCGTCCCGTTCGCGCTCGAGGGCGTGCAGGCGGTCGCGCAGCTCGTCACGCGCCGCCTGGGCCGCCTCCTGCTGCTCGCGAGCGGTCTCGAGCGCGGCGGTCAGCGCGTCCTCGTCGATGCCCTCGGACGGATCGGTCCCGAGCTCGGCGAGTGCCGCAGCCGCCCGTTCGGACCGCTCCCCTGCCTCGGCCAGCGCCCGCTCGCGCCGTTCCCGGTCGGCCACCGCGGAGCCGCGCTTCGACGTCGCCACGTCCACCGCGGACCCGAGGCGCTGGGCCTCGAGGTCGTGCTGCGAGACGAGAGCGGCCTGGGCGGCGATCCGCTCGTCGAGGGCGTCGAGCGCCGCCCGCGCCTCCTGCACCCGCTGCGCCGCCACCGCCGTGCCGCCGGTCATCTCCGCCGCCTGCGCCTCGAGCCGGTCCGCTTCGTTCCGGACGCCCTGCACCTGCTCCGGCGTGATCGTGGGGCCCTGCTGCGGTGCGTCGGCTTGCTGGGCGAGGAACATCAGGCGCTGGTTCGCCAGGCTCGACAGGCCGCGGAGCCGCTCCTGCACGCTCTCCAGCCGGTGCACCACCGTGCGGGCGCGGTCGACGTCGTCGCCGACCATGCTCTGCTCGACGTGCTGCTGGCGGGCACGGGTCTGGTCGAGCCGTTCCTGCAGCACGATGCGCTCGGACTTGCGGCCGGCCTCGACCTCCTGGTGCTCGTGGAGCTCGCGGCGCAGGCGGACGACGTCGTCGGCGAGGATGCGGGCCTTGGCGTCACGGGCGACCGCGGCGACCGACTGGGCCTTGCGCGCGACCTCAGCCTGGCGTCCGAGGGGCTTCAGCTGGCGGCGGATCTCCCCCGCGAGGTCGGACAGGCGCGTCAGGTTCGTCTGCATCGCGTCGAGCTTGCGGAGGGTCTTCTCCTTGCGTCGACGGTGCTTCAGGATGCCGGCGGCCTCCTCGATGAAGCCGCGGCGGTCCTCGGGCGTGGCGTGCAGGACCTTGTCGAGCTGGCCCTGGCCGACGATGACGTGCATCTCACGGCCGAGGCCGGTGTCGCTCAGGAGCTCCTGGACGTCGAGCAGGCGGCAGTTCTCGCCGTTGATCGCGTACTCGCTGCCACCGTTGCGGAAGAGCGTGCGGGAGATCGTGACCTCGGAGTACTCGATCGGCAGCAGGCCGTCGGCGTTGTCGATCGTCAGCAGCACCTGCGCACGGCCGAGCGGACCGCGCGTCGAGGTGCCCGCGAAGATGACGTCCTCCATCTTACCGCCACGGAGGGTCTTCGCCCCCTGCTCCCCCATCACCCACGCGAGGGCGTCCACGACGTTGGACTTGCCGGAGCCGTTCGGGCCGACGATGCACGTGACGCCCGGTTCGAACGCGAACGTCGTCGGCTGCGCGAAGGACTTGAACCCCTTGATGGTCAGGCTCTTCAAGTACATGCGGTCTCCGGATGCTCTGGTTGGGCGTCAGGCTAACGCGTGCGACGGCGTGGGCGTGGTTGGCACACGGGGCAGATGTGGCTCGATCGGTTCATGAAGGCCTCACGCACGATCGTGGTGCCGCACCGGGGGCACGGCTTCCCCTGCTGGCCGTAGACGTTCAACCGCTGCGAGAAGTACCCGGACTGCCCGTTCACGTTGACGTACTGCGCGTCGAAGCTCGTGCCGCCGTCCTCCAGTGCACGGCCGAGGACGTGCCGCACCTCGGCCAGGAGGCCGTGCAGGTCGGCGCGGGTCAGCCGCTCGGCCGGGCGGTCGTAGTGCAGCCTGGCCGCCCAGAGGGACTCGTCGGCGTAGATGTTCCCGATGCCGCTCACGACGCCCTGGTCGAGCAGGACGCGCTTGATGCCGCTCGAGCGCTTCCGGGCGGCGGCGATGAAGCGGTCGTCGTCGAACGCGGGGTCGAGCGGGTCGCGGGCGATGTGCGACACCTGCTTCGGGATGCTCCGGCGCCACACGGCGTCAGGATCGACCTCGTCGACGTGTCCGGCGGAACCGGCCGGCGCCCCGTCGATCGTCGGGACCATCTCGTCGATCGCCATCGAGCCGAACGTGCGCTGGTCGACGAACTCGAGCTCGACCGGTGGCTCCGGGGAGCCGTCGCGGTCGGTGCCCGTGGGTTGGACGTCGAGGAGGATCCGTCGGTGCTTCGCCGCCTCGCGCCCACGGCCGAGCAGGATCTGACCGCTCATGCCGAGGTGGGCCACGAGGGCCTCGGGTCGGTCGCCCTCGTGCTCGGGCTGCAGGGGCATCCAGAGGAACTTGCCACGACGGACCGCGGCGGCGATGGTGCGACCGGTCAGGCGGTCGGCGAAGTCCTCGGCCGGACCGTCGTGCCGGGTCAGTGCCCGGTCGTCGACGACGTCCACGTGCAGGACCCGCGCGCCGCTGACGGCGGGTTCGAGGCCGGCGCGGACGACCTCGACCTCGGGCAGTTCGGGCACGCGGTCAGGCCGCCCGGCCGGAGAGCTGCGTCCACGCCAGGAGCGCCGCTGCCATCTCGGCGGTCTTCTTGCTCGACCCGGTGCCGGTGGAGACGTCCTCGCCCTGGAGCACGACCGTGGCGTGGAAGGTCTTGTCGTGGTCGGGACCGGCCTCGGTCACGCGGTACGACGGGTTGCCGAGCGACAGGCTCGACGCGAGTTCCTGCAGGCTCGTCTTCGGGTCCATCGCGGCGCCGAAGCGGTCCGGGTCGACGAGGAGCGGTTCGACCAGCCGGAGCACCAGCGCGGTCGCCGGGTCGGGGCCGGCGGAGAGGTAGGTCGCGCCGATCACGGCCTCGACCGTGTCGGCGAGGATCGACGACTTGTCGCGGCCACCGGTCTGCTCTTCACCCTTGCCGAGCCGGAGGTACTGTCCGAGCCCGATCATGCGGGCGATCTCGGCGAGGGCGACCGTCGACACCAGGCTCGCGCGCCGCTTGGCGAGGTCGCCTTCGTCGAGGTCGGGGAAGGACCGGTAGAGCTTCACGGTCACGGCCTGGCCGAGGATCGAGTCCCCGAGGAACTCGAGGCGTTCGTTGTGCCCGATGCCACCGTGCTCGTACGCGTACGAGCGGTGGGTCAGGGCGAGCTGCAGGAGCTCGAGGTCGATGTCGGCCCCGAGGATCCCCTGCAGACGAACGACGTCCGGCCCCACGGGGCGGGACCCCGTGGCGCCGGACGTCGCTGTCATGCGTGTGGTCCGATCAGACGTCGGCGACCTTGCGGCCCTTGTACTCCATGTACAGGGGCGTGCCGGCGGAGTCCTCGACGACCTTCGCGCGGTGCGGGAGGCTGTAGGTGACCTTGCCGTTCTCGATCGTCTTCACGAGCTGGACCGGCGCGGCCTTCCACTGCGAACGACGGGCGTGCGTGTTGGCACGGGACTGCTTGCGCTTGGGAACGGCCATGGTGGTTCTCTTTCGGTTGGTCGGTGGTCAGTGGCGAGGGGCGGCGGTCAGTCGGCCTGGTCGGCGTCGGACCGCTCCTGACCCTCGGTGGTCTGGGGCGTGGTCGTGCTGGCTGCGTCGGTGTCCTCGCCGCCGCTCGTCGCGTCGTCGAGGGTGATGCCGCTCAGCGCAGCCCACCGCGGGTCCAGGACCTCGTGAGCACGCTGCTCGCCGATGTCGGCCAGTCGCTCGCCCGTCACCGGGTCGAGGCCTGGGCAGTCCGGTCGGCAGACCGGCTGGAACGGCAGCGCCAGCACCACCGCATCTCGAACGACCTGTTCACAATCCACGTGGTCATCGTGAACGAAGAAGTCGAAATCCTCCGAGGCATCATACGCGAACAGCTCGGCGAAATCGACCTCGACGGGCTCGCTGATGTCGATGAGGCACCGGGAGCACTCGCCCTCGGCCTCGGCGCTGGCGTGCCCGGAGACGAGGACGCCCTCGTGCAGGCCCTCGAGCCGGAGGTCGATGTGCATCTCGGCGCCTTCGCGGACGGAGATGACACCCGCTCCCATCGCATCCGGCACCGCGATGTCGAGCGAGTGCTCGCGCATCTCGCCCGGCCGGTGCGCGAGGTCGCGCACGCGCAGGGCGTAGGGGCTGTTCACGTGGGAAGACACGATCGACAAGCCTACATCGCTCCGGCCTGCGAGTCGAGGCGGGGGCGGGCGTGTCCGGTTCCGTGCGTCCGGCGCTCAGCGTCCGGTGTGCTCGTGGAGGGCCGCCGCGACCACCTGCGGCACGTACGGGGTCACGTCGCCGCCGAGGGACGCCACCTGACGGATGAGCGAGCTCGACACGTGGGCGCGGGCGGCCTCCGGCAGCAGGAACACCGTCTCGACGTCGGCGAGGTGGCGGTTCATGATCGCCATCGGGGTCTCGTACGCGACGTCCTCGCCGGATCGGACGCCCTTGACGAGGACCTTCGCACCGACCTGCCGGCAGTAGTCGACGAGCAACCCCGAGGTCCACTCCCCGACCCGGACGTTGTCGGACACGCCCGTCTCGACGAGCGACTCCTCGATGAGGCGGACACGGTCGACCGCGTCGAACATCGCGGGCCGCTTGTCGGGGTTGTGCACGACGAGCACGTGCACCTCGTCGAAGAGCCCCGCCGCACGCCCGATCACGTCGAGGTGCCCGAGGGTCACGGGATCGAAGGAACCGGGGACCACCGCGATCTGCGCCATGCCAGCGACGATACCGGCGTTCAGTTCTTGCCGAGGAACGCGGCGTCGGACTCGTCGAGCCGCCGGGCCAGGGCTTCGCGGAGCGCGGGGTGCCCGTCGAGCTGCGGATCGGGCTCCAGCACGCGCTCGGCTTCCTCGCGCGCGTCGACGATGAGGTCGGCGTGCTCCACGACGCGCAGGAGGTTCAGCGACGACCGCCCGCCCGACTGCCGTTCGCCGAGCACGTCGCCCTCGCGCCGGAGCTCGAGGTCGACCCGCGCGAGCTCGAACCCGTCGTCGGACGCCGACACCGCGTCGACCCGTTCCCGCGAGGTCGTCTCGGCCTCGGCCGCGGTCACGAGCAGGCACACGCCGGCGTACTGGCCGCGGCCGATGCGCCCGCGGAGCTGGTGGAGCTGCGAGACGCCGAACCGGTCGGCGTCGAGCACGGCCATCATCGAGGCGTTCGGCACGTCGACGCCGACCTCGATCACGGTCGTCGCCACGAGCACGTCGACCGTGCCGGCCGCGAAGGAGGTCATCACCCGGTCCTTCTCGTCCGCCGTCATGCGGCCGTGCAGGACCTCGATCCGGCGGTCGGCGAGGACCGGCATCGTCCGCATCCGTTCCGCCGTGGCGAGCACCGTGGCCGGGGCGCGCTTCGGGGTGTCGTCGCTCGCCGGGTCGGGCTCGCCGTCGTCTTCCGTGTGGGCGTCGTCGATCGCCGGGCACACCACGAAGGCCTGTCGGCCGTCGGCGAGTTCCTCGGCCATGCGGGTCCAGATGCGGGACTCCCAGCCCGGGTGCTCGGCGAGCGGGACCGTGAAGGTCTCGACGCCGGCGCGGCCGGAGGGCAGCCCGGTGATCGTCGAGACGTCGAGGTCGCCGAACACCGTCATCGCCACCGTGCGCGGGATGGGCGTCGCGGTGAGGACGAGCACGTGCGGCGGTGTGGCCCCCTTCGTTCGGAGGGCCTCGCGCTGTTCGACCCCGAAGCGGTGCTGCTCGTCCACCACGACGAGGCCGAGCTCGGCGAAGTCGACCCGGTCGCCGAGGAGCGCGTGCGTGCCGACCACGAGCCGCGAGCTGCCGGACGCCGCTGCGAGCAGTGCCCGCCGCCGTTCGTCCGTCGACTGCGACCCCGTGAGGATCACCGGCCGGAGCTCGGCCGCGAGGTCGGGGCCGAGGAACTTCACGATCGACCGGAGGTGCTGCGCCGCGAGGACCTCGGTCGGGGCGATGAGCGCCGACTGCCCGCCGGACTCGGCCACGGTGAGCATCGCCCGGATCGCCACGAGGGTCTTGCCGGAGCCGACCTCGCCCTGCACGAGGCGGTGCATCGGCCAGTCCGCCGCCAGGTCGTGCGCGATCTCGGCGCCGACCGACCGCTGGTCGTCCGTGAGGGTGAACGACAGCGTGGCGTCGAAGCGTTCGAGGATCCCGCCGGGCGAGGCGGAGCGCGGCGTCGCGGCGGTGGCGCGCGCGGCGATCCGGCGCTGCACGAGGGCGGTCTGGAGCACGAACGCCTCGCGGTAGCGGAGGGCGTCCTGCGCGCGCTTGAAGTCCGCGACCTTCTCGGGGCGGTGCAGGAGTTCGAGGGCCTTGCGGAACGGCACGAGGTCGAGCCGGGTCCGCACCCGGGCGGGGATCGGGTCCGGGACGTCGGGCAGCGTGTCGAGCACGATCGCCATCGACTTGGCGATCTGCCACGAGGTCAGCGTCGACGTCGCCGGGTAGATCGGGATCGGCTGGCGGGAGAAGCGGATGGCTTCCTCGGACTCGGGGTCCGCCGTCGCCCGGGGGTCGTCGCGGTCGAACAGCTCGTAGTCGGGGTGGGCGAGCTGCCGTGCACCGCGGTAGTCGCCGACCTTGCCGGAGAAGATGCCACGGGCACCGGGCACGAGGTCCTTCGTCCGCCAGCCCTGGTTGAAGAACGTCAGGGTGAGCAGCCCCTTGCCGTCACCGATCTTGGCTTCGAGGATCGAGCCGCGGCGCGCACGCATCGTCCGTTCGCGGACGTCGACGACCTCGGCCACGATCGTCACCGACTCGCCGATCGCGAGGGAGTCGAGCGCGGTCAGGGCACCGCGTTCGGCGTAGCGCCGGGGCGCGTGCTCGAGGAACTCGCCGACCGTGCGGTACCCGAACGCCTTCTCGATCGCGCTCGCCGTCCGTCCGCCGAGGACGTTCGACAACCGCGCGTCGAGCGGTGCGGGGCCGAGGTCCGGCACCGCCGGCTCGGTTGTCGTTCCGGTCGTGACCACACGTCAACGGTACCCGGCGGCACCGACGCGATCCGCGCCTCCTGGACCGCCTGTGGAGAACTGCTGGAGCGCCCGGCGGCCCGCTACGGTGGCTGCATGACCCGCATCATCGCCGGCGCCGCCGGCTCCACGACGCTCCGGGTGCCGAAGTCCGGCACACGGCCGACGAGCGACCGGGTGCGCGAGGCGCTGTTCTCGTCGCTCGAGGCACGCGGGCTCGTCGACGACACCTCCGTCGCCGACCTCTACGCCGGCACGGGTGCCCTCGGGCTCGAGGCGGCGTCCCGCGGTGCGGTCGAGGTCGTGCTCGTCGACCGGGCGTCGGCGGCGGCGCAGGCCTGCCGGGCGAACGCGAAGGCCGTGCAGCAGCGGGTTCCCGGCGTGCGGATCGACGTGCAGCCGCAGCCGGTGCTCGGGTACCTGCGCGGCACCGTCCGGACGTTCGACCTGGTGTTCATCGACCCGCCGTACGACGTCACCGAGCACGAGCTGGCCGAGGTGCTCGAGACGCTCGTGCCCCGGCTCACGGCGGCCGCGGTGGTGGTCGTGGAGCGGAGCAAGCGCTCCCCCGAGCCGACGTGGCCCGCGGGGCTCGAGCCGTTCAGCAAGCGGAGCTACGGCGAGACCGTCGCGTGGGAGGCCGTGGTCGCCGCCGCCTGACGCCGCGCCCGCGCCCGCGAACCGGTCAGCCGACCGCGCCGTCCCAGTCGGCGTAGGGGTCCCACCCGGTCGTCGGCACGGGCACTCCCCCGCGCACGAGGTCCGCGTCGCCCCGGTCGAGCACGACACCGATCCGACGGAACCCACCGGGCAGCGGGACACCGGTCGGGAACGCGGCGAGCAGCCCGTGGTCCTCGCCGCCGTGCAGCGCCACCTCGTCGATGACGTGCCCGCTGTCGGAGGCCTCGTCGAGCGCCAGTGTCACCCCGCTGGCCCGGGCGAGCCGTCCGGCGTCGATCGCCAGCCCGTCGGAGAGGTCGAGCATCGCCGTCGCCCCCGCGGACGCCGCGCGTGGTCCGTCCGCGATCGGCGGGACCGGGCGCCGCTGTCGTCCGACGTCGGGGTCCGTGTCCGCGCCGCTCGCCACGACCGCCTCGCGGGAGGGTTCGCCGTCGGCGTCCACACCCTCGCGGAAGAGCCGCGTCAAGCCGCGCGCCGCCGGCCCGAGCTCCCCCGAGACGGCGAGGACGTCCCCGGGGCGGGCGCCCGAGCGGACGACGGGGGCACGGCCCTCGAGGTCGCCGAACGCCGTCACCGACACCGTGAACGCCGACGACGTGGAGAGGTCCCCGCCGACGACACCGCAGCCGGGCACCAGGGCGTCGACCGCCAGGCGCACCCCGTCCGCGAAGGCCTCGAGCACCGCCACGGGGGTGTCCTGTGGCGCCGCCAAGGCGATCACGAGGCCGGTCGGCACCGCACCCATCGCGGCGACGTCGGACAGGTTCGTCGCCGCGGCCTTCCACCCGACGTCCTCGGGTGCGGACCAGGCCCAGCGGAAGTCCGGCCCGTGCACCATCATGTCCGTGGTCACCACGAACCGGCCGTCCGGTGCCGCCACGACCGCGCAGTCGTCGCCGGGGCCGAGCAGCGGCGCTCCGGCGGGCAACCGGCGCACGATGCGGTCGAGGACGACGAGTTCGCCGAGCTCCCCCACGGTCGGTCCGGCCCAGGCGTCGTACGTCGCGTCCACACGAGAACGGTAGCCTGGACGTCGATGGACACCGTGCGCCGCCCCACCCGGAAGACCGCGATCGTGGGCGTCGTGATCGCCCTCGCGGCCGGTCTGACCGGCTGCACGAACGCCGTCGCGATGTCCCCGGCGCCCTCCGCCGACGCCGCCGCGTGCGCAGCGGTGCAGGTCCGGCTGCCGGCAGCGGTCGACTCGAAGTTCGACCTGCGGAACACGAACGCCCAGTCGACGGCGGCGTGGGGCGACCCCGAGGTGGCCCTGTACCACTGCGGCGTGGCCGTCCCGACGGTCTCCGACCTGCCGTGCTTCTCGCTCGGTGACGTCGACTGGATCCGGGACGACCGTGGCGGGCAGATCGTCTACACGACCTTCGGGCGGTCGCCGGCGGTCCAGCTCGTCATCGACGCGACGAAGACCACGAACCAGGTCGTGCAGGACGTCACCGACGCGGTGTCGACGCTCCCGAAGGACGGGCACCAGTGCCTGGACCCGTCCGACGTCGACCAGTAGGCCCGGATCAGCGGACGGCGGCGCGCCCCAGCTCGATGAGCTCGCGGACGAGCTCGCCGTAGGACACGCCCGACGCCGCCCAGCAACGCGGGTACATCGACAGCGGCGTGAACCCCGGCATCGTGTTGACCTCGTTCACCACGAAGCCGTCGTCGGTCAGGAAGCAGTCGACGCGGGCGAGCCCGGAGCCGCCGATCGCCTCGAACGCCCGGGCGCCGATCGACCGGATCTCGTCCGTCTGCGCCTCGGTGAGCGGGGCCGGGCAGAGCAGCGACTCGTCACCGCCGAGGTACTTCGACGCGAAGTCGTAGAAGCCGTCCTCGGCGACGACGATCTCGCCCGGCAGGCTCGTGCGCGGGACGCCGTCACGACCCTCGAGCACCGCGACCTCGACCTCGCGCCCGATCACCCGCGGCTCGACGATGACCTTGGAGTCGTGCTCGAACGCCAGGTCCATCGCGGCACCGAGCTCGTCGGGGCCGTCCACGCGGGACACCCCCATGCTGGAGCCCGCACGTGCCGGCTTCACGAAGAGCGGCCACCCGTGCGCGGCGATCGCCTCGGCGACGTCGACCGGGTCGGCCGACCACTCGCGACGGAGCACGGTCGTCCACGGCGCGACCCGGAGCCCGGCGTGCTCGAGGACCGCCTTGGCGACGTGCTTGTCCATGGCCAGGGCGCTCGCGAGCACCCCGTCGCCGACGTACGGCAGACCGGCGATCTCGAGGAGCCCCTGGACGGTGCCGTCCTCGCCGAACGGGCCGTGCAGGATCGGGAAGACGATGTCGACCGCGATCGTCGTGACGGAGCCGTCCGGGTGCGAGACCACGAGCTCGTTCGTCGCCGGCGACGTCGGGAACGCCACGCGGGTGCCGTTGTCGGGCACGGTCGGGAGCGTGCCGTCACGGAGCGCCCACTGCGCCGGGTCGTCGGGCTGGAGCGTGAACGCCCCGTCCTTCGTGATGCCGATCGGCACGAGGTCGTACTCGGCACGGTCGACGACGTCCATGATCCCGCCGGCGGTCACGCAGCTGATCTCGTGCTCGCTCGAACGGCCGCCGAACAGCACGGCGACGGTCGTCGGTGGCACGGGTGCGATCGTGGGCATGGCAGTCCTCTTGCTGGTCGGGGTCGGACCGGTCACTCGCCCTGGGGTTCGTCGGTCTCGGTGAGGTGCGGCGCGATGTTGCGCGGATCGAGCCTACCGGCGAGCACCTCGGCGACCTGCCCCACGATGGGCATGTCGACGCCGTTCGCCGCGGCGAGCTCGAGGATCGGCGCGACCGAGGCGAGCCCCTCGGCGGTCTGGTTCATCTGGCGCACGACCTCGTCGAACCGGTACCCCTGGCCGAGCAGCCGCCCCGCGGTGTTGTTCCGCGAGAGCGGTGACTGGCACGTCGCGATGAGGTCGCCGAGACCGGCGAGCCCGGACAGCGTCGAGGGCTGCGCGCCGAGCGACACCGCGAAGTCGGTCATCTCGGCGAGCCCGCGCGTGATGATCGACGCCTTCGTGTTCTCGCCGTAGCCGACGCCGTCGACGATGCCGATCGCCACGGCGATGAGGTTCTTCAGCACGCCGCCGAACTCGGTGCCGATGACGTCGGTGTTGATGAACGACCGGAAGTACGGGTTCGTGGCGACGGCGGCCACCGCGCTGGCGGTCTCGGCCGACGACGAGGACACGACGGCCGCGGTGGGCTGCCGACGGGCGATCTCGAGCGCCAGGTTCGGGCCGCTCGCGACGGCGATGCGGTCCTGGTCGATGCCGAGGCCCTGGAGCAGGACCTCGCTCATCCGCAGACCGGTCGCCTTCTCGACGCCCTTCATCAGGCTCACCACGGGCACCCCCGGCGCGAGCAGCGGCGCGATCGCGTCGAGGTTCGACCGCAGGGTCTGCGACGGCACCGACACGTACACCTGCTGGGCGCCGTCGAGCACGGCGGACAGCGACGTCGAGGCGGTCAGGGTGCGCGGGAGGTTGATGCCGGGCAGGTACTCCGAGTTGCGCTTGGTCTCGGTGATCTCGCGCGCGACCTCGGGGCGACGTGCCCACACGACCGTGTCGGCACCGCCCTCGGCGAGGACCTTGGCGAACGTGGTCCCCCAGCTGCCGGCACCGATGACGGCGACGCGCGGCTTGTCGGTCGACTGCATGACCACGCGGATCGCGGCGGTGTCCACCGCTCCGGGGGCTGCGACCGCGGGGTCCGGGTGGTCATCGTGCGGGCGGAGGCCCGGTCGCTGCTCACTCAAACCGGCCGGTCTCCTTCTGGTTGTTCGCCGCCGGGTCCCAGCGGGTCGGGGGTGCCTGCTGCCCGCGGAGCTCCTCGAGCAGCGCGGTGATGTGCCGCATGAGCAGCTCGGTCGCCTCGACGAGCACCTGCTGGTCGATCGGCTTGCCGCGGTACGCCGACAGGTCGACGGGGTCGCCGACGATGACGTCCACGCGCGACGGCGGGATGAGCCGGAGCTTCTTGCCGTACCGCGCCATGATGTTCTGCGTGCCCCAGTGGGCCATCGGGATGAGCGGCACGTCGTTCTCGAGCGCGATCCGCACCGCGCCGGTCTTGCCGCGCATCGGCCACAGGTCGGGATCACGGGTGAGCGTGCCCTCGGGGTAGACGATGATGGCGCCGCCCTGCTCGATCAGGGACCGGCCGCCACCGAGCGGGTCGCTCAGCCGGGTACGGCCGGAACGCTCGACGGGGATCTGGCCCATGCCGGACATGATCTTGCCGAAGACCGGGACCTTGAAGAGCGACGCCTTCGCGAGGAAGCGCGGCGCCCGACGGGACAGCCAGACCGCCGTGCCGACGACGAGCGGGTCGATGTTCGTGAAGTGGTTCGGTGCGAGCACGAACGCGCCCTCGGCCGGCAACCGGTTCGGACCGTGCCAGTGGTAGCGCGCGGAGAAGCGGAAGGTCGGGATGACCACGGTCGCGAGGATCCGGAAGGCCGTGTTCAGCTCGCCGCGACGCCACCGGCGCCCAGGGACGGGCATGCCGGTGGTGACCTGCGAGGCGGAGGCGCGCCGCGCCTCCTGGCCCTCACCGTCACCGCGAGGTGCCGGAGCAGCAGTCACCGCGCTAGCCCGCGAAGTCGAAGTCGGCGCCGAGCTTGCGCAGCTTCGGGATGAAGTGCTCGTAGCCGCGGCTGATGATGCCGACGTTCGTGATGTGGGACTCGCCCTCAGCGGTGAGTGCCGCGATGAGGTGGCTGAAGCCGCCGCGGAGGTCCGGGACGCGGACGTTGGCGGCGTGGAGCGTCGTCGGGCCGGTGATGACCGCGGCCTGCTCGAAGGGACGGCGGGCGACGCGACGGTCGTGCCCGGGCAGGCCCTCCTTGTGGACGACGATGTCCGCGCCCATCTCGTTCAGGGCGTCGGTGAAGCCGAAGCGGTTCTCGTACACGGTCTCGTGCACGATGCTCTGCCCGGCGGCCTGGGTCAGGGCCACGACGAGCGGCTGCTGCCAGTCCGTCATGAACCCGGGGTGCACGTCCGTCTCGATGACGACGGGCTTGAGGACCTCGAGCTCGCGGTAGAAGCGGATGCCGTCCTCTTGGATGTCGAACCCGCCGCCGACCTTGCGGAAGACGTTGAGGAACGTCATGAGCTCCTGCTGCTTCGCACCCTCGACGAAGATGTCGCCGTTGGTCGCGAGCGCGGCGGAGGCCCAGCTGGCGGCCTCGTTGCGGTCGTTGATCGCACGGTGCGTGTAGCCGCGGAGCGACTGGACGCCCTCGATGAAGATGACGCGGTTCGGCTCGACCGAGACGATGGCGCCCATCTTCTGCAGGATCGCGATGAGGTCCATGATCTCGGGCTCGATCGCGGCGTTCCGGAGCTCCGTGACGCCCTCGGCGAGGGTCGCGGACAGCAGGACCTGCTCGGTGGCGCCGACGCTCGGGTACGGCAGCTCGATGTACGCGCCCTTGAGGCCGTCCGGGGCGGTGAGGTGGATGCCGTTGACCTGCTTGTCGACGACCGCGCCCATGGCACGGAGGGCGTCGAGGTGGAAGTCGATCGGGCGGTCGCCGATGCGGCAGCCGCCGAGGTCGGGGATGAACGCCTCGCCGAGCTTGTGCAGCAGCGGACCGCAGAACAGGATCGGGATGCGGCTCGAACCGGCGTGGGCGTCGATCTCGGCGAAGTGCGCCGACTCGACGTTCGACGGGTCGAGGATGAGCTCGCCTCGTGCAGGATCGGTGATGCGCACGCCGTGCACCTCGAGCAGCCCGCGGACGACCTTGACGTCGGAGATGTCCGGGACGTCCTTGAGGATCGACGGGGTGTCACCGAGCAGCGACGCCACCATGGCCTTGGTCGCGAGGTTCTTCGCCCCGCGGACCTCGATGCGCCCCACGAGCGGCTTGCCCCCGCGGATGACGATCTCGTCCGACTTGAGGCCCACGCGCGCCCCTGCGGCCGCTGCGTCCTGTACGAGAGAGTTCACTACTTCACCGGCAATGTCTTCGGCCGCCAACGGGAGCGGCGGGATTCGAACTCCGTGATCGAGGTCTCGTCACGGAGGGTGAGCCCGATGTCGTCGAGCCCTTCCATCAACCGCCAACGAGTGTAAGCGTCGATCTCGAAGGGGACGTCCACATCCCCGAGCGACACGCGCTGCGCCACCAGGTCCACGGTCGCCGACACCCCCGGGTTCCGCTCGATCTCGGCCCAGAGCCGCTCGACTTCCGATTCGGTCACGATCGCGGTGACCAGTCCCTGCTTGCCCGCGTTGCCCTTGAAGATGTCGGCGAAGCGAGGCGAGATGACGACCGCGAAGCCGAAGTCACGCAGTGCCCAGACGGCGTGCTCACGCGACGAGCCGGTGCCGAAGTCCGGGCCTGCCACCAGGACCTTCGCGCCCTGGTACTCGGGCTGGTTCAGCACGAAGTCGGGGTCCTGGCGCCAGCCGGAGAACAGGGCGTCCTCGAAGCCGGTCTTCGTGACCCGCTTGAGGTAGACCGCGGGGATGATCTGGTCGGTGTCGACGTTGGACCGCTTGAGCGGTGCGGCGATCCCGGTGACGGTCGAGATCTTGTCCATCAGTGTGCCCCTTCCAGGACGGCGTTCGACTCGGACGTCTCCAGGTCCCACGGGCTGGAGAGCGTGCCGCGCACGGCGGTCGCCGCGGCCACGAGCGGTGACACGAGGTGGGTGCGCCCGCCCTTGCCCTGACGTCCCTCGAAGTTGCGGTTCGACGTGCTCGCGCAGCGCTCCCCCGGCGCGAGCTGGTCGGGGTTCATGCCGAGGCACATCGAGCAGCCGGCGAACCGCCACTCGGCGCCGAACTCCGTGATGACCTTGTCCAGCCCCTCGGCCTCGGCCTCGAGCCGGACCCGTGCGGACCCCGGCACGACCATGACCCGGACCCCGTCGGCCTTCTTGCGGCCCTGGATGATCGACGCGAAGGCCCGCAGGTCCTCGATGCGCGAGTTCGTGCACGACCCCATGAAGACCGCGTCGACGGCGATGTCCTTCATCGGGGTGCCGGCCGCGATGTCCATGTACTCCAGCGCACGCTGCGCGGCGGCCTGGTCGTTCGGGTCGTCGAAGTCGGCGGGCGACGGCACGCTCTCGGACAGCGAGACGCCCTGGCCGGGGTTGGTGCCCCAGGTGACGAAGGGCTCGAGCTCGTCGGCGTCGATGAAGACCTCGGCGTCGAACACCGCGTCGTCGTCGGTCGACAGGGTGTCCCAGTACGCGACGGCGTCGTCCCAGTCCTGGCCGGTCGGGGCGTGGTCGCGACCCTGCACGTAGTCGTAGGTGGTCTGGTCGGGGGCGACCATGCCGGCGCGGGCACCGGCCTCGATCGACATGTTGCAGATCGTCATGCGGCCCTCCATCGAGAGCGCACGGATCGCCGAGCCGCGGTACTCGAGCACGTAGCCCTGCCCGCCGCCCGTGCCGATCTTCGCGATGACGGCGAGGATGATGTCCTTCGCCGTCACGCCCGGACGCAGCGTGCCCTCGACCGTGATCGCCATGGTCTTGAAGGGCTTGAGCGGCAGGGTCTGGGTCGCGAGGACGTGCTCGACCTCGGACGTCCCGATGCCGAACGCCATCGCACCGAACGCCCCGTGCGTGCTGGTGTGCGAGTCGCCGCAGACCACCGTGATGCCGGGCATGGTCAGGCCGAGCTGGGGACCGACCACGTGGACGATGCCCTGCTCCTTGTCGCCCAGGGAGTGCAGGCGGACGCCGAACTCCTCGCAGTTGCGACGGAGCGTCTCGATCTGGGTCCGGCTGGTCGGGTCCGCGATCGGACGGTCGATCGCGAGGGTCGGGGTGTTGTGGTCCTCGGTCGCGATCGTCAGGTCCAGGCGGCGCACCGGGCGGCCGGCCTGGCGCAGGCCGTCGAACGCCTGCGGACTCGTGACCTCGTGCACGAGGTGGAGGTCGATGTAGAGGAGGTCGGGGTTGCCGTCCTCGCCCTTGACCACGACGTGGTCGTCCCACACCTTCTCGGCGAGCGTCTTTCCCATCGGCCCGACCCTTCCTCGTTGTCGTCGATGCGCCGCTGTCGCGGCTCGGTCCGGCGAGTCTAGCAGGTTGGTATACCAACGTGCTCCCGCGTCGACCCGGCTGCCTGGAGGCGCGGCTCGACTCCGCGACACCCGTCGCGGTGGGAAGATGGTCGCGACATGACGACACCTGCGCACTCGACCCGGACCATCAACATCGAGGGCGCGATCCGCGCCGCGGTCGCCGGTGGCGCCCCGCTCGCGCTGCTCATCGCCCTCGGGATGCCCGGGTACGCCGCCTTCGCCATGTTCGCCGGGTTCACCGCGATCTTCGGCGCGACCGAGCCCTACCGGCAGCGTGCGGTGACGACCGGTGTCGCCGGCGCGATGCAGGCGGTGTGCATGGCCGCCGGTGTGGGTGTCGCCCTGGCCGGGTCGCAGCTCTGGATGCAGGCGGTCGGGCTCGTCCTCGTGCTCGTCTTCGCCGTCTGCACGCTGAGCGCCCTCCGCTCGATCCCGGCGCAGCCGATCTTCCCGGTGTTCGCGTTCCTCGTCTCGTCGCTCGTGCCGGTCCGGCCGGCCGACGTCCCGGTCATCGCCACGATCATCGTGTGCTCGGTCGTCTGGGCCTGGCTCGTCGCGATGTCCGGCTCCGTCCTGCGCCTCGTGCTGCACCCGCACGCCCCGCACCGGTTCCGGCCGCTGGCGGAGCGCAAGCACCGGTCGCTCGCGGTGCTCCGGACGCCCGCGCTGTGGGAGACCGTGGCCCTCAACGTGGTCGGAGCGCTCGTCGCCGGAGCCGTCGCCGAGACGATCCCCGGGCTCGGGCATCCCTACTGGGCGGTCATCGCCGTGGTGTCGACGCTGCCCGCACTGCGCCAGCGGCACACGGTGTTCCGGGCGTTCCAGCGGTTCATCGGCACGATCGGCGGCACCGTGATCGCGGTGGGCATCCTGCTGCTGGAGCCCTCGGCGTGGTGGATCGTCCTGATCGCCGTCGTCGGGCAGTTCTTCGCGGAGATCTTCGTCGCGCGGCACTACGCCGTGTGCCTGCTCTTCCTCACGCCGCTCGCGCTCGCCGTGTCGTGGCTGAGCCTGCCCGAGGCGCCGGAGCTCCTCGCGCTCGACCGCGTCGCGCAGACCACACTGGGCGCGCTCGTCAGCGTCGCGCTGCTGTTCGTGGGGCGAGGGATCGAGCGGCGGCGCGGTCGCGCGCTGGGCGCGACGAGCGCGATCCGCACCGTCTGACGCGGGCTGCGCGGACAGGAGGGGCGGGTCGGGCCGGCACCGCGCCTCCCGTCCGCAGCAGGCCGCCGCAGACCCGCTGCGGACGCGTGCGCGGACGCGTCAGTCGCGGGGCTGGATGTTCCAGGCGTCGATGACGGGACGGCCGTGCTCGTACCCGAGCACGCTCACCGAGGCGGTGCCGAGCTTCAGCACGGCGCCGTCCTGCGGTGCGAGGCGGATCCACGCGGCGCCGAGCGCGCGGAGGACGTGCCCGTGGGCGACGACGATCGCGTCCTGCCCCTCGGCGAGGACCGGCCGGGCACGGTTGAGGATGCGCTCGACGCGGACCCGGACCTCGGCGGCGTTCTCGCCGGGGGTGTCACCGGCGGGCACGCCGTCGGTCCAGAGGTCCCACGGGCCGTGCCGGAGGACCTTGATCTGCGGCGTGGTGAGCCCCTCGTACGCGCCGTAGTCCCACTCGTAGAGGTCTTCGTCGAGCTCCGCGTCGACACCGACGAGCGCCGCCGTGTCGCGGGCACGCTGCAACGGGCTGGACAGTGCCAGCGCGAACGTGCGGTCCGCCAGGTACCGGCCGGCGCGCTTCGCCTGCTCGATGCCGTTCTCGGTGAGCGGGATGTCGGTGCGGCCGGTGTGCTGCCCGCTCTTCGACCACTCCGTCTCTCCGTGACGGACGAGGACGAGTTCGCCGGGGCGTTCCGAGGTCATGTGTTCCTTCCGATGAGCAGGCCGAGCGCGGCTGCGCCGACCGAGACGACGAGCATCCCGAGGCCGTTCAGGACGGCGAGCCGGGGCTTGCCGGATCGGAGGAGCTGTACGGTCTCGACGCTCGCCGTCGAGAACGTCGTGTACCCACCCATCATGCCCGTTCCGAGCACCGCGACGACCGGGAGCGGGATCGTGCCCGCCTGCCCGAGGCCCGTCAGGACCCCGAGGACGAGCGATCCGGACACGTTGATGACGACCGTGCCGAGCGGGAAGCCGGACACCCGGGCCTTCACGACACCGTCGAGGATGAAGCGCAGCGCCGCGCCGACTCCCCCGCCGACCGCGACGAGGAGCAGTTCGAGGGCGTTCACCGGGCACCTCCGGACCGGAGCACCGTGGCGAGCCCGATGCCGGACACGACGGCGAGCAGCCCCGCCGCCACCGTGAGCAGGGCGTACCCGCTGCCGGCGCCCCAGCGACCGACGTCGAGCAGCTGCGCGGTGTCGTCGGCGAGCGTGCTGTAGGTCGTGAAGCCACCGAGGACCCCGGTGCCGACGAACAACCGCAGGCCCCGACGACGCCCGACGTCCGGGCCGCGGTGCGCGAGCGCCTCGAGCAGGAGGCCGAGGCAGAACGCGCCGACGACGTTGATCGCGAAGATCGCCCAGCTGATGCCGTCGTGCGCCGGGAAGACCTCGGCGAGGAGCGCTCGGACACCGGTGCCGATCGCCCCGCCGAGTGCGACGACGCCGAGCATCGACCAGCGGAGGTGGGGTGGACGTTCGTGCACGGTGCTCCTATCGCCGAGCACGCCGGATCGTCTCCGCGCGTGCGGTGTTCTCGGGATAGGGACCGTTGGCGGCTGGCCGCGGTTGGGTCCGGCAGGCCCCACTGCCGGGTCTGACGACCGGATCAGCGTACCGCGTCAGTCCGTGACGGCTGCGATGCCCTCGATCTCCACGAGCTGGTCGTCGTGCCCGAGGACGGTCACCCCGACGAGGGTGCTCGGCACGTCGTGGTCGCCCATGGACTCGCGGACGACCTCCCACGCGGCCGCGAGGTCGGCCTGCCGCGTCGACGCGACGAGGACCCGGGTCTGGGCGAGGTCGGCGATCCCGGCCCCCGCGGCGTCGAGCGCGGTGCGGAGGTTCTCGACGTACTGCGCCGCCTGACCGCGGACGTCGCCCACGGCCACGGTCCGGCCGTCGGCGTCGAGGGGGCACGCGCCGGCGAGGAACACGAGTCGGCTGCCGGCGGGCACGGACGCGGCGTACGCGTACTCCGCGACGTCGCTGAGGGCACCGGAACGGATGAGTTGCACGACACTGGTCACCCCGTCAGCCTCGCAGAGCCGGCCGGGACGACGAAAGCCCCCCGGCGGACCGGAGGGCTTTCGTGCTGGTGTGACCCCAGCGGGATTCGAA
>NZ_MJGQ01000007.1:105436-132235 GCF_001865095.1 Curtobacterium sp. MCBA15_013
GCCGCTGTACGATGGGGCCGTTCCGACAACTCGACAAGTATTGCACAAGCCCCGCGCCGTGCCAAAACGAGGCGTGTCGCCCGGGTGCGCCGCCGTGCCGCGGCGGGACAACCGCTCCGGTCAGATCGTGAGCGACTCCCCGGGACGGAGGACGACGAGCGAGCCGGAGGGCTCCACGGCCTCGCGGAGACGACCGCTGTGCATGCCGTAGCCGACGTCGGAGAGCGTTGCCTCGTGCACGGGGTAGGCCAGGCGGGGCCCGACCGCGAGGACGTAGTCCATCATCTCGGAGACCTTGAGCCACGGGGCACCGACGGGTGCGGCGAGGACGTCGACCGGGACGTCGGGGACCGTGTAGGAGTCGCCCGGGTGGAAGAGCCTGCCGTTCACGAGGACACCGGTGTTGTCGACGATCGGGACGCTCGAGTGGATCAGGTTGTGGCGCATGCCGTGGAACGACAGGTCGAACGGGCCCATGGTGCGACGGTCCCCGGCGGTGACGACGTCCACCACGACGCCGTCCGCGCCGCCCGCGTCGCTCGCGCCGGCGAGCGCCCGGGCGACACCGGCGGGGCCGATCACGACCGCCCCGGGGTTCGCGTCGAGGATCCGCCGGACCTGCTCGGGCGTGACGTGATCCGGGTGCTCGTGGGTGACGACGACGGCGACGACACCGGTGACGTCGACGGGCCGGGTGAAGTTGCCCGGGTCGATGACGAGGCGCGCGCTGCCCTCGGTGACGATCTGGCAGGCGTGCTCGAGCTTGGTGACCTCCATGCGGGCGACCCTACGCGGCGGCGTGGCGGAGCGGCGCGGCGATGCCACCGCCTACGCGCGGACGGCCCGGGGCGGCCCCGTCGTCGACCGCACCACGAGGTGCGCCGGAGACGCCGGCAACGGCCCCGCGAGCCCGCCGTCGACCTCGGCGAGCACGGCCCGCGCCGCGACCCGACCCTGGGCCACCGGGTCCTGGGCGATGGTGGTCAGCCCGGCGACCTCGCCGTACTCGTGGCCGTCGATGCCGATGACCGAGACGTCCTCCGGCACCGAGAGGCCCGCTCGACGCGCGGCGAGCACCACCCCGAGCGCCATCTCGTCCGATGCACAGAACACCGCCGTCGGCCACGGGCCGTCACGCCCGACACCGCGGCGCCCGTCACGGCCGCCGAACAACGCCTCCCCCGCGTCGACGCCGCCCGCGAAGGAGAACCGCCCGTCGAGGATCCAGTCCTCCCGCACCGCGATCCCCCGCGCGGCGAGCGCGTCCACGAACCCGTCCCGCCGCAGCCACGGCACCGCCACGTTCATCCCCGCCTCGTCCTGTCCGCCGACGTAGGCCACGTCCCGGTGCCCGAGTCCGCACAGGTGCTCGACGGCGATCCCGGCCACGGCGACGTCGTCCACGCCGACGTTCCGGAGGCCCGGCGCCGGACCGCCGATCACGATCATGGGGTGCCGCGTGAGTTCGAGCTCGGCGCGCTCGGTCTCGTCGAGCACGAGCGACAGCAGGACGAGGCCGTCGACCCGGTGCCGCAGCATCGACCGTCGGAACGCCCGGTCGCGGTCGCCGCCGGGTCCGCCGAGGTTGTACAGCACCAGGTCGTACCCGGCCCGCCGCAGTTCGGCGTCGACACCGCCGAGCGCCTTGACGTAGAACCACCGGTCGATCACCGGGACGACGACGCCGATCGCACGCTGCCGCCCCGTGGCGAGGCCGGCCGCCGCCGAGCTCGGCACGTACCCGAGCTCGTCGGCGACCCGTCGCACCTCGTCGATCGTGGTGTCCGCGACCGTCGACATCCCACGCAGTGCGCGGGACACCGTCGACTTCGACAGGCCCGTGACGGTCGCGATCTCCTGGATGCCCATGGACGGTCCCGGGAGGCCCGTCACCCGTCCGACGGCCGCCGCACGTCGGCGACGGGGCCGGTCTGCGCTCGCGCGACCGTCGGCGCACTGCCCGCCCCGGGGAGCGCACTGTCCGCCCCGGGGAGCGCCGTGCCGGGCGCTGCTCCGGGGATCGGGGCAACGCGCCGTGTCCGAGCGGCCCGACGACCGGCGGGCGCGAGTTCGTCCCACCCGACGTGGCGGTGCACCCGACCGTCCGCCGCGGGCTGCACGGCGATGCGGGACGGGTCCGACCGCCACCCCGACGGACCGGAGCCGGCCGCGACGACCGGCGCCGCCGACGGCCGCGCGACCGAAGCGTGGACCGGCGCCGCTCCGCCGACACCGTCGGTCGAACGGGTGCGGCGGAGCACCGACACCCGCCACCGGTCGAGCACCACCACGCCGAGCACGCAGACGAGCAGCGTGAGCGCCCAACCGAGCGCCGGGCGACCGGTGAGCTCGCAGAACACCGTGGCCCCGAGGAACAGGATGCCGAACGTGCCGACGAAGCCGATGGCCTCCTCGATCCGGGCCGTGGGCCGGGTCGGTCCGCGCTGTGCCATGGTCGTCAGCCCTTCACGCCGCCGGCGGTGAGGCCGGCCACGATGCGTCGTTGGAAGATGAGCACGAGGACCACGAGCGGGATCGTGACGATCGTGCCGGCTGCCATCACCGCCGTGTAGGGCTCCTGGTGCGGCTGGGACCCGGCGAACGAGGCGATCGCCACGGTCACCGGCTGCGTCGCGTCGCTCGAGAGCTGGGAGGAGATGAGGTACTCGTTCCAGCTGGAGATGAACGCCAGGATCGCCGTCGTGAACACGGCCGGGGCGGCCAGCGGCAGGATGATCCGTCGGAACGCCTGCACGCGGGTGCACCCGTCGATGCGTGCCGCTTCCTCGAGGTCCCACGGCATCTCGCGGAAGAAGCTCGCGAGCGTGTAGACGGTCAGGGGCAGCACGAACGAGATGCTCGGAAGGATCAGCGCCTGGTACGAGCCCATCCACCCGATGTCCGTGAACAGCTGGAACAGCGGGGAGATGAGCGCGACGCCCGGGAACATCGACGCCGCGAGGATCGCACCGGCGATGAGCGACTTGCCCTTGAACTCCAGACGGGCCAGGGCGTACGCCGCGCTCGTGCCGACGAGCAGGGCGATGATCGTCACGACGCCACCGATGAGGAGGCTGTTCGCGAGCGCCCGCCCGAGGTGGTTGCCGAGCGACGTCGAGAACGCCGTCGCGTAGTTGTCGAGCGTGACGTGCGTCGGCCACGGTGTGGCGTCGAACGTGAACCCGACGTCGCGGAAGCTGGTCACCACCATCCAGTAGAACGGCAGGAGGCACCAGACGGCGATGACGACGGCCTGCACGGCGGTGCGGATCCGCGGGCCGGTGTGGCGCTTGACCCGAACATCGCTGCGGTCGACGGCGATGTCGCGGGCTCGGGCGTTGGAGCGGGGACGGTCGGCTGCGAGGGTCACTTGAGCTCCCCCTTCTGCTGGGCGGCCTGCGTCTGCACCACGTTGGCACCGAGGAACCGCACGAAGACGAACGCGACGATGAAGATCACCAGGAAGGTGATGGTCGACAGTGCCGACGCGGAGTTGAAGCCCTGCCGGATCTGTTCGACGACGAGGATCGACAGGGTCGTGGTGGCGTTGCCGGAACCACCGCCACCGCCGGTGAGGATCGCCGGCAGGTCGTACATGCGCAGCGCGTCGAGCACGCGGAACAGGACGGCGACCATGAGCGCCGGCTTGATGAGCGGCAGGGTGATGAGCACGAAGCGCTGGACGGTGGAGGCGCCGTCCATCTTGCCGGCCTCGTAGACCTCTTCCGGGATGAGCTGCAGCCCCGCGAGGATGAGCAGCGCCATGAACGGCGTGGTCTTCCAGGTGTCGGCGATGATGACCGCCCACCGGGACGCCCACTCGCCGCTCGTCCAGAGGATCTGCTGCCCGATGACGTGGTTGAGCACGCCGTTCGCGTCGAAGATGAAGTACCAGAGCTTCGCGGTGACGGCGGTCGGGATGGCCCACGGCACGAGGATCGCGGCACGGACGAGCGCGCGGCCCTTGAAGTTGCGGTTCATGATGATCGCCATCCACACGCCGATCACCGTCTCCAGGGCGACGGTGACGATCGTGAAGAAGAACGTGTTGCCCATCGACACCCAGAACTGGGAGCCGAGGCTGCCGGGTGGGCAGGTGACGTTCCCGCACTGCTGCACGAGCCAGTGCACGTAGTTCGTCACGCCGGCGAAGCCGCCCTCGACGAAGAGCTGGGTCGCCTTGTCGAGACCCTGGTCGAGTTGGAACGACTGGATGATCGCGCTGACCACCGGGTAGCCGATGACGATGGCGAGGAGCACGATCGTCGGGCCGATGAGGTACACGGCCCATCGGCCGTGCTCGGCGTTGAGTCCGCCCTTGCGCCGCTTCTGCGGCTCCATGCCCGTCGGGTTGGGGATGGCGGCGGGGATCTCGGTTGCTGCTGACACGTGACGGCCTCCTTGCCGGGTGTCGGAACGCAGGATGGGACGGACTGGAGGCGCGGGGCGGGGTCGACCCGCGCCTCCAGTCCGATGCGGCGAACGCCGCGTACTCGGGTGCTAACTGCCGCTGCTGGTGGCCGTCTTGAGGGCCGCCTGCATGTCCTTCATCGCCTCGTCGACGCTCTTCGATCCCTTGAGCGCGGCGTAGGTGTTGTCCTGGATCGCCTTCGTCACGGCCGGGTAGAAGGGCGTGACCGGGCGCGGCTCGGCCGACTCGATGGACTTGAGCAGGGTCGGCAGGTAGGGCAGCTTCGCCGTCAGCTCGGAGTCGGTGTAGAGGTCACCGACGACCGGCGCGAGGGAGCCCTGCGTGGCGAAGAACTTCTGCGTCTCGTTCGACTCCAGGAACTCGAGGAAGTCGTGCGCGGTCGCCTTGTGCTTCGAGTACACGCTGATCGCGGCGTTGTGACCGCCGAGCGTCGAGGCGCCGGTGCCGTCCTTGCCGGGGATCGGCGCGATGCCGAAGGTGTCCTTGACCGTGCTCGACCCGTCCGTCTTCGCGAGGCTGTAGACGTACGGCCAGTTGCGCAGGAACAGGAGCTTGCCGGCCTCGAAGGCGGTGCGGCCCTGCTCCTCCTGGTAGGTGATCGCCTCGGCGGGGATGTTGCCGTCCTTGAAGGCGTCGACCAGGTTCTGCAGGCCGGCCTTCGCGTCGGACGTGTCGACGTCCGGCGTGCCGCCCTTGCTGAGGACCGAGCCGCCGGAGCCGTTGATCGCCTCCGAGGCGTTCACGGTCAGGCCCTCGTACTTCGCGAACTGCCCGGCGTAGCAGCCGATGCCGGCCTGCTTGGCGATGTCGCAGTCCTTCATCATCTCGTCCCAGGTGGTCGGGGGCGTCTTGACGAGGTCCTTGCGGTAGTAGAGCAGCGCGCCGTCGGAGGTCTGCGGTGCCGCGTAGAGCGTGTTGTTGTAGGTGGCCGTCTTGACGGTGGCCGGCAGGAGCTTCGACGTGTCGATCTTCATGCTGCCGGTGAGCGGGGTGAGCCAGCCCTTCGCCGCGAACTCGGCGGTCCAGACGACGTCCACGTCGACGACGTCGTAGTTCGCGTCCTTCGCCTGGAAGTGCTGCACGAGGTCGTCGTGCTGCTGGTCGGCCTGGTCGGACTGCTCCTTGAAGGTGACCTTCTCGTCGGGGTGGGCCTTGTTCCACTTCGCGATGAGGGGGCGGACGACGTTCGAGTTGTCCTTGCCCTGCACGTAGGTGATGGGCCCGCGGCTGTCCTGACCGTTCTTGGCGTCGTCCGACGCCGAGCTGCCGCTCGAGCACCCGGTCAGCACGAGGCCGATGACCGCGATCCCCGCTACGGATGCGAACCGCACTTTGGCGCGTGTTGTCTTCACAGTGTCGTCTCCACGTTGAGATCACCAGGCGAGGACCATCGGGTCGACGCTGCCTGGAGCAGGCGACGCTGCCTGCTGGAGGAGGAAGCTACGCCCGCTCTCAGCCGTTCGCAACCGGTTGCAAAGAATCCGTGACCTGCTCGTGACCACCGTGCGCCGTTCGCTTTTCGGGTGTGAGCGCTCACCCTCGTCCGGGGGCTCGGCGGCGCGGCCGTGCGGGGTTCCGCACGATCACCGCCAGCGGCCCCGCTCCCCGTTGTCGCCGCCGCGGCCTGGCACCTACCGTCCACACCATGGCCACCACCAGCACCGCTCGTGCACTCCCCGCACCCCGACGCGTGATCGACGTCGACCTCGACGCACCGCTCCCCCGCCTCGTCGCGGACGGCACGGGCTCGTCCGCGCTGGTGATCGGCTACCGCGGCGGGCGTCCGACGGGCACGCTCGACGTCGAGCTCACCGACGACCCCGCCGACGCCGCCCGTGCGCTCGGATCGCTGCGGGAAACCGTGCTCGCCGACGTCGAACCGGTGCCGGATGCCCTCCTGCCGACGATCTCCGTCGTCGTCTCGACGGTGGTGGACCGCGTCGAGGACCTCGGCGCACTGCTCGACGTCCTCGAGCACCTGGACTACCCCGACCACGAGGTGATCGTCGTCGACAACCGCGTCCGAGTACCCGCCGACGACCGGCTCCCGGCACTGCTCGCGGGTCGGGGCGTGCGCCTCGTGACGGAGCGCCGGCCCGGCCTGTCCGCCGGCCGCAACGCCGGGGTCGCGGCCGCTCGCGGCGAGGTCGTCGCGTTCACCGACGACGACGTGCGGGTCGACCCGCAGTGGCTGCGCGCACTCGGCGCGCGGTTCGTCCGCGAGGCCGACCTCGACGCGGTGTCCGGCGTGATCCTCCCCACCGAGCTCTCGACGCCCGCGCAGATCTGGTACGAGGCGTACTACGGTGGGTTCAGCGGCGAGCGCACCTTCGCGCCCGTCACGATCGTCCCCGACGACGTCGCCGGCACGATGCGGCACGCGCGGGTGCAGGCGGTCCGCCCGGACGGGTCGGTCGTGAAGCACTTCGCCGTGTACGGCATCGGTGCCTACGGCGCGGGCGCCAACATGGCGTTCCGCCGATCGGTGATCGACGCCGTCGGTGGGTTCGACACCACGCTCGGCGCGGGCTCCCCGGCCCGTGGCGGCGAGGACCTGGCGATGTTCATCGAGACGCTCTGGCGCGGTGGGCGCATCGGGTTCGAGCCGCGCGCGGTCGTGCACCACCGGCACCGGCAGAGCATCGAGGACCTGCACAAGCAGCTGCACGGCAACGGCGTCGGGTTCACCGCGCTGATGTGCGCCCTCGCTGCCAAGGACCGGCGGCACGTCGCGGTCCTCGCCCGGCTCGTGCCCGCCGCCGCGATGGTGAAGCTCCGCGAGACGGTGGGACGGCTGCGCACCGGCAGCGCACCGGCCCCCGCTGCCGTCGAGTCCACGCCCGTCGATCCCGCGACCCCTGCCGTCCCGGACGCCGGGGTGCCGCGGTCGCTGGCCTACCACGAGCTCCGGGGCTTCCCGGCGGGCCCGGCGGCGTGGTTCCGCAGCCGTCGTCGCTGGCGGGACGTCGAGGCCGGGCGGTTCCACGCCCGGTGACCCCGCGGGCGGGTCCACGCCCGGTTCCACGCCCGGTGGCCCCTCGGTCGGCGGACGCGTCGCTCCCAGCCCCGTAGGATCGGTGCAGCTGCCCGTACCGCGCGGGTCGGAGGAGGACGCATGCCGCTGGGGCCCACGCTCGTGCTCGAGCCCGTCACCGTGCCGACGTCCCACGCCACCACGGAGACGGCCGTCTGCGTGTGCGGCCACGCGCAGGACGCCCACGAGCACTACCGGCCGGGCAGCGACTGCGCCCTCTGCGACTGCCCGAGGTACCGCCGCCGCCGGTGACCGCTGCGGGAAACCGCCGCTTCCCCGCACCCGCCCCGGGACCGCCTTGTCGGTGTCCGAACGGCCCTGTTCACTCGAGACATGGCCAACTCCCCCGCGGCGCTCGCGTGCATCGTCCTCGCCCACGAGGACCCCCAGCACGTCCGACGACTCGTCGAGGCACTCGACCCGTTCCCGGTGTTCCTGCACGTCGACGCGCGGACCCCGGACGACGTGCACCGTGCGATGACCGAGGGGCTCCCCGACCGGGTCCGCCTCCTGCCGCGACTGCGGACGGGCTGGGCGAAGTGGGAGAACGTCGCGGCCGAGGTCTCCGGCTACCGTGCCGCCCTCGCCGAGACCGGCGCGCGCCACGTGGCGGTGCTGACCGGCAGCGACTACCCGCTGGCGAACCCCGCCGAGATCACCGCGCTGCTCGACGCCCACCGCGACCAGTCCTTCCTCATCCCGCACCCCCTCCCGCACGCGGCGTGGGGCGCCAGCGGCGGGGTCGCGCGCATGCGGTACCCGCACTGGGCGTGGCGGAAGCACATGCTCCGCCTGCCGATCCCCCGCCGGATCCCGCGTGACGTCGTGCTCACGGGCGGGTCGCAGCTCAAGGTCCTCAGCGCCGCGCACGCCGCCGCGGTCGTCGAGGTCGTCGATGCCCGTCCCGACCTGGTCCGCTTCTGGCGCCGCACCTGGATCGCCGACGAGTCGTTCGTGCCGACCGTGCTGAACTCCCCCGCCCTGGTCGACGGCTTCGCCGAGGACCACGTCCCGCACACCCTGTGGTTCATCGGCTGGGACGGCTCGAAGATGAAGAGCCCGCCGTGGCTGACGCTCCCCCACGCCGGTCGACTGCTCGAACGATGGACGACGGACCCCACCGCGATGCCGCACCTCTTCGCCCGCAAGTTCTCGACCGCTGCGAGCTCGGACCTGCTCGACGTCGTCGACCAGGCGTTCGGACTCCGACAGCACGTCCGGACCTCGGAGGTGGGTGTCTCGTGACCGTTCCCCAGACCCGCCGCGAGGCCCGCCACGCCGCAGCTACCCCGCCCGACGCCGACAGCACCGGTCGGAAGGCCGCTGCGGTCGAGGCCGCCGAGGCAGCCGCCGCCGTCGAGGCCGCCGCCCACACCGTCCCCGACACCGGCAGCACCGCGGTCCAGAAGGGCGCGTCCGTCCTGTTCGGCCGTGGCCTGCTGTACGTGGTCGTGTGGTCGATGCAGCTCGTCGTGAGCTCGCTGATCTCGCCGGTCCTCGCGCACCTCATGCCGCTCTCCGAGTTCGGTGTGCTCGCCTCGGCGATCGCGCTCTACCAGGCGCTCGTCGTGCTCGCGGTCGCGGGACTCGACCAGGCGTCCGTGCTGCAGCGCGCCGAGGACGGCGGTGACGACCGGAAGGCCCGCGGGCTCATCGCGGTCGGCATCGTCCTCGCGGCCGTCGTCACCGCGGTCGCCCTCGCCACGATCCCGCTCTGGGGCGACGTCGCCGGGTTCGTCGGCGAACACCCGATCCTGCTCGTCGCGGTCCTCTGGATCTTCCCCGCCGCGGTCGTGCAGCTCTCCCTCGCGATCCTGGTCGCCCAGGACCGCATCCGGGTCTTCGCGGTCACGAGCCTGCTGTCCTCGGTCGGCGGTTCGATCATCGGTCTCGGCCTGCTCGTGTTCGTGCACGCCGACGCCACGACCTACGCATGGGGCGGCGTGTTCGCCCAGGCCGCCGCGATGGTCATCGGCTTCGCGGCGACCCGGCCTCGCCTCGCCGGCCTGTTCGACCGCCAGACCACCGCACGGGCCTTCAAGCTCGGCGTGCCGATCGCCCTCGGCAACCTGTCGTACTTCGTGCTGAACGCCGGCGACCGGATCGTCGTGCAGCGGCTGCTCGGCCCGGACGAGGTCGCGCGCTACCAGATCGCCTACGTCGTCGGTTCCGCCGTGATCCTCCTGCTGACCTTCACGAACCAGGCGTGGGCACCGCACTTCGCGGCGCTCCGGGACGCCGTCGCCCGTCGACAGCTGGCCCTGCACGCCCGGGACCAGCTCTACCTGCTGCTCGCCCCGGTACTGCTCGCGGTCACCCTCGTGTCGCCGGTCGCGCTGCCGATCCTCGCACCGGCGTCGTACCGCGTGCACGAGCTCACCGTCGTGGTCTTCATCGTGGCGCTCACGGCGTTCCCGGTGATCGCCAGCGGCGCGACCGGACGGCTCCTGCTCGTGGAGCGTCGCGGCGTCGCCGTCGGGGTGATCGCGGCCATCGCCGGTGCCGTCAACATCGGCGCGAACCTGCTGCTGGTCCCGCTGCTCGGCATCGCCGGCGCCGGGGTCTCCACGGTCTTCGCCTACATGGTGCTCGCGGCCCTGCAGCAGCTCTCGCTCCCCGACCGCCGGGAGTGGCGCGGCCCGCGTGCCCGGACGGTCCTCGTGCTGGCGGCCGTGGTGGTCGTCGCCGGGGTGTCCGTCCTCGTGCCCCAGGACGTCGTGTGGAACATCGTCCGCGTGGCCGGCGTCCTCGGCTGCCTGCCCTGGTTCATCCGCAGGCTCGCGATCGCCCGAGGAGGCACACCGTGACCCACGCCCCGGAACGCCCCGACCGTCGACTGCGGATCGCGGTCGTCACGAACGGGCTCGCCATCACCGGCGGGGTCGAGCGGTGCGTCCTCGAGGACACCCGCGAGCTCGTGCGCGCCGGGCAGGACGTCGAGGTCTGGCACCGCGGCCACCTCGCCCCGGGACCCGACGGCGCCGAACCCGGCAGCGACCAGTTCACGGAGCTCGGGATCGCCCTGCACCGCACCGGCGACCGGTCCTTCGGCCTCCGCAGCGCAGCCGGCGACGCCGCACGGTTCGTCCTCGACGGCCTCCGCCTCCGCCGCTCGCGCCCCGACGTCATCTGGCTGAACCGGCCCGAGCACCTCCCCTGGGGTCGTGTGGCGTCCGTGGTCTCCGGCGTCCCGCTCGTCGTGCACCTGCACCACGCGCCGAACTACCGACGCCTCGGCCCGATCGCCGGCGGCCGCACGCACTACCTGGCCGTCTCGCACGCGATGGCTCGTGCGTGGGCGGACGTGGGCATCCCGGCCTCGCGGATCACCGTCGTCCCGAACGGCGTCGACACCGCACTCTTCCCCGCGGCCACGCCGTCCGCGACAGTCCGCGCCCGCCGCACCCTCGGGCTCGACGACGACACCCGCACCGTCCTCTACTACGGCCGCCTCACCCGGTCGAAGGGCGTGCTCGCGCTGCTCGAGGCCTGGCGTCTCGTGCTCGAGCAGGACGCCGAACGCCACCCCGCCCGCGCGCCGCGCGCCGCCGTGCGTGCCCTCACCCCCGCGCTCGGGCCCGCCGGCACGCACCACGCCACGCAGCCGCACCACCCGCCCGTGCTCGTGCTCGCCGGAGCGGCCGCGCCCGACGACGCCGAGGACGTCCGACGCGCCGTCGCGTCCCTCCCCGCTGGCTCCGTCGTGCTCCTCCCCGAGCGGGACGACGTCGTCACCCTGCTCCACGCCGCCGACATGGTCGTCGTGCCGTCCATCGAACCCGAGGGCTTCGGCCGGGTCGTCGTCGAGGCGATGTCCGCCGGCCGCCCGGTCGTCGCCGCCGAGAGCGGTGGCACGGGCGAGATCCTCGCCGGCGAGTGGGCGACGTCGACCGTCGACCCGACCGACCCCGAGGCGCTCGCCACCAAGGTCCTCGACACCCTCGACCGGGCCGACCGCGACCCCTCCCTCGGCGAGCGCTGCCGCGCCTGGGTGCGAGACCACTACGGCCGCGGACCGCACGTGGCCGGTCTCCTCCGCGCCCTGCTCACGCACGCCCGTCGCTGAAGCCCAGGAGGCGCGGCTGCCCCTGGCACCGCCCCTCCCGTCCGTCGCGTGCTCGCGCCCGTGCCGCCTTCTCCTCGGCGCCTGACCGTTCCGGTTCGCGATCCCCGGCGATCGCGAACCAGAACGGTCACACCTCCCGTCCGCAACGTGCTCTCCCCGCGCGATGTCCGCCGTTCCCGCAGGCGTCCGCCCGCCGGTACCGCGCCGCTCGCCGCGATGAGGTCGCGCCCACGACGACGGTCCCCCGCGGCGGCACGCGCCGCACCAGCGTGCGCGGATCCTCGCGCGCTGCGCCCGCGGCCTCACGAACGCACGGACGGCGGACGGAAGGCGCGGGGCGGCACGGCACCGCGCGTACCGTCCGTCGTCACGAGGTCGCGCCGACGGCGGCGGTCACACGCGGCGGCGAGCGCCGCGTCATCGTGGGAGTTCATGTTCACGGTGCGACGCCTCACGGGCCTCACCGCACGGAGCCTCGCACGCTGGGCCCGCGAGCCGCGCCACGCGCGGACGACGGACGGGGAGGCGCGGTGCCCACCGTCACCGCGCTTCCCGTCCGCCCCGTGGCCGCGCCGACGGCGACGGTCACCCGCGGCGGCGAGCGCCGCACCAACGTGCGAGGTCGCGCGCACGGTGCGAGGCCTCGCGGGCCGCACCGTGCGCGGAACCTCGCACGCTGCGCCCGCGAGCCACGAGCCGCGATCCGCGCGAACGCGCGGACTACGGACGGGAGGCGCGGTGCCCACCGGCACCGCGCCTCCCGTCCGTCGGGTGCTCCCGGGTCAGCCGGTGAACGCCCGGAACTCGGAGAGGCCGACGTTCCGCGTGCTCGCCGACACCCCGGTGACGGTGAACCGGACCCACGTGACGTTGCGTGCCGAGAAGTCCACCGTGAGCGGCGACGCGTCGTTCGGGAGTGTCCCGACCGCCACCTGGCTGCCGTCGGAGAACGTCAGGGTGCCGCTCGTGACCTGGTCGTCGCCGTTCGGTCGGTCGTACAGGACGACCCGGCTCAACGCCTTCGACGAGGACCAGTCGAGCTGCAACCAGACACCGGTCGTGCCCCAGGGAGCGACCCACTCGGCGGTCGTGTTGTCGGGGTACCCGCTGATGACCCCGTCGATCGCCTTGGCGGCGGTCTGCCCGGTCGAGGTGTCGTCCCACGCCGCGGTGGCGGTCGCCGAGCCCGTGACATCGGTCGCGCCCCCGGGCGTCGGCGTCGGCGTCGGGGTCGGGGTCGGGGTCGGGGTCGGGGTCGGCGTCGGGGTCGGCGTGGGCGTCGGCGTCGGCGTCGGCGTCGTGCTGCCCGGGGCGAACGTCCGGATCTCCGCCAGGCCGACGTTGCGCGTCGTCGCGCTGACGCCGGTGACGGTGAACTTCACCCAGCTGACCTGCCGGGACGAGAAGGTGACTCGGGTGAACGCGCCGCCGTTGTCGAGCGTCGGCACGGTGACGCTGCTCCCGTCGGAGAACGTCAGCGTGCCGGCCGTGACCTGGTCGTCGGCGTTCGGACGGTCCGCGAGGTCCACGGCGCCGAGCGTCACCGGGCTCGACCACGCGAGCTGCAGCCACGAACCGGTGCCGCCCCCGCGGGTCGCCCACTCGGCGGTCGGAGCGTCGGGGTAGCCGCTCGCGACGCCGTCGACGGCCTTCACGGCGGTCTGCCCGTCCGCGGGATTCTCGCTGCTCGCGGTGACGGCCGCACCGGCGGTCACGTCGGCTCCGACGGACCCGCCCGAACCGGTGCCGGGGTCGGTGGGCGTCTGCGTGCCGACGGTGTACTCACGGCTGAGCCACGAGCCTTCGGGACGCGACGAGCAGGACGCCACCGAGGCGCAGGTCTCGGCGTCGTACGCGGAGTAGGCGAAGAACGCGTTCCCCTTCGCCTGCGTCTGCGCCGCGGTGAGGTTCGAGGGCTTGTCCGCGATCGGGTACCCCATGTACCCGGTGAGCGTGCTCGCCGTCGTGAGCTGCTGCTGCGCCGACTTCGTGAGGTACGCGACGGTGTGGTGGTCGCTGTGGTCGCCGTCGCCGTAGGTGCCGACGTGGTCGAGGGTGTGCACTTCCTGCGGCCCGTACCCGTTCATCAGCGCGAGCACGGTGGCCTGGAGCTGGGCGAGCGTGTAGGTGGTCCCGTAGGTCGCACCGGAGACCGTGCTCATGCTCGTGATCGAGCGCTGGTAGAGCTTCTGCAGGCTCTGGTACCGGGTGGCCGCGAATCCGGAGCCGTCCATGTTGCCGTCCGGCAGCTGCAGGTAGACCAGGCTGAGCCGCGGGTCTGCCGTCAGGGTGCGCGTCACGAGGGTCTTGCCACCGGCGCTGACCGAGCCCGAGGTCCAGGCGTTCGTGACGCCGGCGAGGTTCGCGTAGGCGGCCTCGAGGCCCGTCTGCCGGCCCTTCCAGTACGTGGCGGACTTGCCCGCGTCCCCGGCGGTGACGATGACCGAGCGGACGCACTTGTCCGCGTCGATGTCCTTGCGGAGCTCGGTGCCCTCGAACAGCAGGTCGTCGTCGGCGTGCGCGACGACGGTGAGGACCTTCCCCGCGCTGCAGTCCGCGGTGGTCGCCGCACCGGCGCTCGACGGCGCGAGGAGGCTCGGCGCCGAGACGGTGGCGCCCGTGATGACCGCTGCCGCGACCGCGAGTGCCACCTTCCAACGGCGTCGGATGGTGGCACTCGGGGTCGGGGCGTCTCGCTGCATGTCGTCTTCTGTGCGTGGGTGGGTCGGGTGGGTGGGTGTCGGTCAGGGAGCGCCGACGGGCTGCTGCACGGGCGCGGACACCGGGGCGGGTGCACGGACCACGACGGTGCCGAAGACACGGCCGACGGCGTAGCCGAACACGGTCGAGACCGCCGAGGTCACGATCGCCAGGGCTCGGAGGCCCCCACCGCGACCGAGGGCCCCGAGCTCGCGGAGCACCGCGCCGGGCAGGACCCGGGTGAGGTACGTCGACTCGCTCGAGAGCGAGTCGCGGGCACCGACCCGGCGGCTCAGCACGGCCTTCGAGATGCCCTCGTAGTAGCTCCGGCGCCGCAGGTACCGCATCGTGACGCGGTCCGGGGAGACCCGGTGCGAGACGTTCGAGCGCGGCTCGAAGCGGATGCGGGCGCCGGGACGGATCCGGGCGATGCGGATGCAGAGCTCGGTCTCCTCGCACCCCAGCGGGTGGTTGCCGACGCGACCGATGCCGGAGCGGAAGCCGCCGGCGGCGAGCACGACGTCACGGTGGAAGGCCATGCTCGACCCGATGACGTTGCGGACGTCCGCGGACGTGGTGGGGAGGCCGGTGTAACTGCACCCGACGATCCAGAGCAGCTCGTCCGGGTAGGGCCCGGCGCCGGTCGCGGTCGGCCACGACGGGGTCGCCCGGCCGCCGACACCGACGACGTCGGGCAGCTCGAGCGCCTCGACGAGGTGCATCAGCCAGTCCGGGTCCGCCGTCGCGTCGTCGTCCAGGAAGGCGACGACGTCGGCCTCAGTGAGTGCGACGCCGGTGTTGCGCGCACCCGAGAGGCCGCGGTCCTCGGCGTTCTCGACGACCCGGAGCTCCGGCCAGCGGGCGGCCGCACGGCGGAACAGCTCCGGCTCGTGGTCGATGACGACGATCACCTCGGTCGCGTCGGGCTGGCGCTTCGCCGACTCGACCGCGTCCTGCAGGTCACCCCAGCGCTGCTGCGTGTAGGCGCAGATGACGACGGCGACCGTCGCGACGCTCACGCCGCTTCCTCGTCCATCGCCGGCACGGCGGCCGGGACCACGAGGCCCGAGACCGGGGTCGGCATGAGGCGCATGCGGGCCTTGGCCTCGCGGGCACGACGACGCTCGTGCATGATCGACTTCAGGACGCGGATGCCGTCGCTGACCGCGTTGAGGTTGCTGGTGCCGTGCACGCGGAGCTTCTCGTGGCTCGGCACCTCGGTGATCGCGAACTCCGCGGCGGACCAGCGGCAGGTCAGGATCGTCTCGATCTCGAAGCCGTCACCCCAGCGCATCGAGCCGTCGGTCGGCTGCGGGAGCGTCGACGACAGGAGCCCGATCGTCGGCAGCGTGTCCGCCCAGAAGGCGTTGTAGCCGTAGCAGAGGTCGGTGTACCGCGCACGGAGCAGCACGTTGGAGATCATGTTGAGGCCCTTGTTGCCGAGGCCGCGGATGATCGTGATGTCGTCGCTGCCGCCACCGGGTGCGTAGCGGGAGCCCTTCGCGACGTCGGCACCGTCGACGAGTGCCTGCACGAAGCGCGGGATCTCGGCGGCGTCGGCGGAGCAGTCGGCGTCGAACATGACGACGACGTCGCCGGTCACGGCCTCGAAGCCGCAGGCGAGCGCGTTGCCCTTGCCCTTGCGGGTCTGCTGCACGACCTTGATCGTCGGCATGAGGCGCTGCGCCGTCGCGATGGTGTCGTCCACCGAGTTGCCGTCGACGAGGATCACCTCGTAGACGGGCGGGAGCTGCGGGAGGATGATCTCGAGGTTGCGGGCCTCGTTCCTCGCGGGGATGACGACCGAGACGCGGGGGTCTCGGGGTCGGACGGTGCTGGCGGACATGGTGCTCCTGTCGGGTTCAGGCTGCATGCGGGAGTGGTCGAGGGAGGACCCGGCGCTGGGTGGGCGTCGGAACGGGGGTACACCGTTCCCTGGGCTTGGACCAACCATCGTCCGGCGGACGGGGCTGGTCAATGCGGGTGGGCACTGGTTGCGGGCCCCCGAGTGCGGATACGGAAACCCGCAAGCCGCGGCCGGGTGGCGTGTCGGCACGCACGAGGGCCCTGGAGGCGCGGGACGGGCCCGCCACGCGCCTCCAGGGCCCTCGCTGGTCACGTCAGGGACGCGACTCGTGCGTCGTGAAGGCGGCGCGCAACGCGGTCGCCAGCTCGGCGACGTGCGGCTCGCGGAGGAGCGAGCTGTGCTCGCTCTCGATGCGCACCGTGGTGGTCGCACCGCGGAGCACGTCGTTCCAGCCGTCCACGTCGGGGTTGCCGTCGGCGAGCACGAACGTCGCCGTGCCGTCGTAGGGCGAGGGCGTGTGCCGCCGCGTCACGATCGTGGCCTGGTCGAAGAGGGCGTCGAAGTCCTTCTGCCCGCCGTAGCGGAGGACGCCGGCACCGTAGGCGCGGACGCGCTTGGCGAATTCCTCGCCCACCGGCACGCCGGCGGGCAGGATGCGCTTCGCCGCTCGGTCGAGCCCGCGCTTGAGTGCTCGGAGCGCCGGGTTGCGCACCGGGCTCTCCGCCATCCGGCCGAAGTGCAGCTGCGCCTGCTCGGTGCTGCTGCGCGGCAGGTAGCTGTCCAGGATCGCGACGTGCTCGACCCGCTCGCCGCCCTCGGTGAGGAGCTTCGCCACCTCGAGGGCGACGAGGCCGCCGAGGGAGTGCCCGACGAGCAGGTACGGGCCGCGGGGCTGGACGATGCGCATGAGCTCGACGGTGCGCCGCGCGGTGCGCTGGATGCTCCAGTCCGGGATCGCCCGTCGCTCGAGACCGTGCTGCTGGAAGGCGTACACATCGTGCTCGGGCAGGTACCGGGACAGCGGCAGGAACGTCAGGCCGAGGGCTCCGGCCCCGCTGAGGCAGAACACGGGCGGGCGCCCGGGGACGCGGGCCTCGGAGACCTTGACGACGTCGGGGTGGCTCGGCAGGGACTTCGCCCCCGAGCGCACCCGTCGGGCGAAGGCGCGCAGGGTGGGCTGTTCGAGGAGCTCCGACGCACGGAGGTCGACGCCGAGCCGGGCCTGCACGATCGCGAGCATCTCCTCGGCGGAGAGCGAGTCGCCGCCGAGCGCGGTGAAGTCCTCGTCGAGGTGCACGCCGCGGAGTCCGAGCACCTCGGCCCAGATCTGCCCGACGACGAGCTCCCACTGGTCGTACTCGCCCTCGACCATCTCGACCTCGAGCGACGGCGCACCGGGCAGCTTCGCCCGGTCGACCTTGCCGCGCTCGTTGCGCGGCAGTTCGGGCATCGGGACGATCGCCGCCGGCACCATGTACTCGGGCAACTTCGCCCGCAGGGCGCGGCGCAGGGCCGCCGGCGCCGGGGTGCGGCGACCGGGACGGCCGACGACGTAGGCGACGAGGCGCGTGACGGCGGGCGGGTCGACGAGGGCGGTGACCACGACGTCGTGCACGTCCTCGACGGCACGGAGCGCCGCCTCGACCTCGCTCGGCTCGACGAGGTACCCGCGGACCTTCACGGCGTCGTCGTCGCGGCCGAGCAGGACCAGGCAGCCGTCCTCCTCGACGCGCGCGAGGTCGCCCTGGCGCCACAGCGGGGTGCCGTCCTCGTCGACGGAGAGGTGCTCGCTCGTCTTCTCGGGCGCGCCCCAGTAGCCGGCGGTCATGCCGTCTCCGATGACCACGAGCTGGCCGGTCTCCCCCGTCGCGGCGATGGTGCCGTCCTCGCGGAGGACCCGGGCGGTCTTGCCCGGCGGCACGTACCCGGCCGGGACGACGCCGTTCGGGACGGCGTCGTCCGGACCGACCGGGAAGTACGAGACCGCCCCCATCTCGCTCGACCCGAACCCGTTCCAGAGGACCGTGCGGGCGCCGAGGACCGGGCGTGCGGCGTGCACGTCGGTGCCGGTGATCGGCTCGCCGACCGTCATGACGAGTCGGAGTCCGGCGAGCGCGGGGTGCAGGTCCGTGCCGCGGTCGCGCACGGTGGAGACGACCGACCGGAGCAGGTGCGGCGTGCAGACCACGGCGGTGACGTGCTCGGCGGCCATGCCCTCGAGCAGTCGCTCGGTCCCGAGGTCGCGTGCGTCGAGCAGGACCGCGGCGGCCCCGCTCAGCATGCTGTCGAGGGTGGTGAGGATGCCTGCGGCGAAGGACAGCGGCAGCACGACGCCCACGAGGTCGCCGGGCCGGTAGTCGGCGCTCCAGGCACTCTGCTCGGTGTTCCGGAGGAGCTGTCGGTGCGTCATCGCGACGCCCTTCGGCAGGCCCGTGGAGCCCGAGGTGAAGACGATCGCGGCGGGGTCGGTGCCACCGGGGCGGGCGGTCGCTGCGGTGCCGGCGGCGGTCGCGCCGCCGGTGCCGGTGCCGGCCTGCTCGGTGCTCGTCGCGATGAGGGCGTCGAGGTCGTGCACGGTGCCGTCCGGGCCGAGGACCGCGGCGGCGAGGTCCGCACGGGTGTCGTCGGCGAGCACCTCGGCGATCCCCGCGAGCGTGACGACGTGCTGCAGGCGTGCCTCGGGCAGGTGGTCGTCGAGCACGACGATCGTCCGCCCGGCGGCGATCAGCGCGAGCATGCCCACCACGGTCTCGGTCGTGTGTCCGGCCATGATCCCCACCGGGACCGACGCGCCGGTGCGCTCGGGTCCGACGCCGGCGCCGGTGCGGTCGTCAGGCCGGAGGACCTCGGTGAGCCGTGCGGCGAGCGCCCGGACCGTCCGGTCCGTCTCGGCGAACGTTCGGGCGGTCCCGGCACCGGCGAGCGCCGGGGAGTCGGGGAACGCTGCGACGACGCGCGTCCACCGGTCGAGGACCGAGTGGTCGTCGGATGCCGGGACGGCCGGTTCGACCGTCCGGTGACGCGCTGTCGGGTGTGTCGGACGCATTGCTTCTCCCCTGGGTCGTGCGGGCCGGTGGTGCGCTGCTGGTGCTTGGAGGACGGTAAGCCGACCGGACGCCCCCGATCGAGGGGCCGAGGAGCGCCGTGCGGGGAACCTGCGGTTTGGCGCATCCTCGCGATCCGCCGTGGATCCCCGGTGACGGACCTATCGGTTCGCTGTGCGCTCGCGGGCGCGGACGGTGCGGCGGGACCGCCCGTAGCGGAGCACACCACGCCCGACGGCCAGGAGCTCGACCCAGCGCATCCGTCCGACCTCGCGGAGGAACGCGGCGTCGTCGAGCGGCGCGTCCGCGGTGCCGACGGCGACCGGTGCCGCTGCCGGGGTGACGGCCGGCTCGGCGGCGGTGCCCGAGACGAGGTGCCGCACGGCCCGCGGGGCGCGCTGCAGCGCCATCCCGAGCGTGCGGGGCTGCAGGGCGATCTTCGTGAGCCAGGCCCCGAGTCCGGTGCCGTAGCCCTCCGCCTGCTTCCGGAGCGCCGGGAGGTCCGCACGGTGCCGGTGCCAGACCAGCGCCGCGGGTTCGACGACGAGCGCGGCGCCCGAGAGCACGACGCGCGAGAACATGTCGATGTCCTCGCCGCCGCCGGTGACCGTGCCGACGCCGAGTGCCTCGTCGAAGCCGCCGAGCTCGGTGATCGCCGACCGCCGCATCGCGAAGTTCGCACCCGTGCCGTAGTCACCGACCGCGAACGGGAAGAGCGGCCGGTCGACGGGCGGTGCCGACAGGCGGTGCACGCGCGGCACGAGGTTGCGCGACCAGGTCACCCGTTCGTCGAAGTACCGCTGCGTGGGGGTGCGGAGCTCACCGCTGGCGACGAGTCCGCTGACGCAGACGACGTCGTCCCCGCGGGAGAACCCCGAGGCGACGGCACGGAGCCACGCCCGGTCGACCACGACGTCGTCGTCCGTGAAGGCGACGATCTCGTGCCGCGCGGCCAGGACGCCGGCGTTGCGTGCGCTCGAGAGGCCCGGGACGGGTTCGCGGACGTACCGCACGCGGTCGTCGTCGAGGGCCTCGACGAGTTCGCGCGTCGACTCGTCGGAGGGCGCGTTGTCGACGATCACGACCTCGAAGTCGGGGTGGTCCAGGGCGAGCAGCGAGTCGAGGGCGGCGCCGAGCTGGTCGGCGCGGTCACGGGTGCACAGGACGACGGAGGTGCTCGGCAGGCGCACCGGGATCGGCGGCTGCGGGACGGCGGGCAGGGCGGCGACGGCGGCACGGAGCGCGGCAACCTCGACCGTCTCGTCGGACACCGGCAGGTCGACGAACCCGAGGGGGGCCACGCCGTCGCGGACGAGGAGCCTGGCCGACCGGTGACCGGCGGCGTCGTGCAGCCCCACCGTGCCCGCGTCGTCCCCGGGGACCTCGGCGAGGTCGACGGCACCGACCCACACGGCACCGCCCCAGGTGGGGTCGACGGCGCTCGACATCGGGCGGGCGAGCTCGACGCGGGGCGGGAGCGAGCGCTGGATGGTGTCGGTCATGGGAGAGCCTGTCTCGTGTCGGGGGACGTGCGCGGTCGCAGCCGGCCATCCCACCGTCGCTGCGGGGACGGCGGGGGTCAACGAGCAGGCGGAACCGTGCGGTTTCTCCTCGCACGACGGCCGCCACGCGTGCGTGATCCCGCAATGCCGCAGGCCCTCCGCACTTCCCGGTGGCCGCTCTCCCGTGCGCCCTCGGCCCCCGGTTACCGTCGTGACACCCGCAAGGCCGCTGCCAGTCGCCGGCCCAGACCCGAAGGGACGCTCGATGCGTCAGTCGATCGCGGTGGTCGAGCAGTGACCGCCACCACGACCCCCACCAGGATGTCGCTCCGCCACGGAACCCGCGTGCTGCCGACCTCACCGGTGCCGTCCCTCGTCGCCGCGGGTCTCGGTTTCGCCGGAGCCGCCCTCATCGCGGCCGACGCGTCCGGTCCGCTCCGCACGGCCGTCGTGCTCGTCGCGCTGTTGGTCGTCCCGGGTCTGCCGGTGGTCCGGCTGCTCGGGCTCCGCGAGCCGATCGGGCGCGCCGGACTCGTCGTTGCCTCGAGTGCCGCGATCGACGCGGTCCTCGGGCTCGCGATGGTCTGGACGGGGCAGTGGGTCCCGCTGCCCGCCGCCGGGCTCCTCCTGCTCGTCGCCGGGTGGGTGTCGCTCGGCCAGGGCGTCCAGACCGCGCGCACCGCGCCCAGGTCGGCCCGCGCGCGGTCGGCCCTGCCGACCGCGGTCCTGGTCCGCACCGTCGCCGCGTCGGGCGTCCTCGTCACCGGAGCCGCGCTCTGGGCGGTGGGTGTCGCGCAGACGGACTCGACCGGACTGGGCGAGTGGGGCCTCCTGGCTGCACTGCCCGCGGTCTGGTGGGCCGGCGCCGCACTGGTGTTCGTCGTCGCCCTGGTGACGCTCGTCGACCGTCGCCACCACGTGGTGGTCCGCGCGGTGTCCTCGGGCGTCCTCCTGCTCGTCATGTACGGCACCTCGAACCTGATCGCCGCCGAGCCGCGACCGCCGTGGGTGTTCAAGCACATCGCGGTGACCGCGTACATCCTGCAGCACGGCGCCGTCGACCCGTCGATCGACATCTACAACCGCTGGCCCGGGTTCTTCAGCTTCAGCGCGTTCCTCGGCGCCGCCACCGGCACGCTCGACGCGGCGGACCCGGTGCGCTGGACGGAACTCGCGTTCGCCCTCGCCGACGGGGCGCTCGTCCTCGGGATCGCACGGGCACTCGGTGCGAACGGCCGCTGGGCGTACGTCGCCGCGGTCCTGTTCAGCGCCGCGAACTGGGTCGGGCAGGACTACTACTCCCCGCAGGCGTTCGCGTTCTTCCTGTTCCTCGCGGCGGTCCTCGTCGCGCTGACCGTCCTCCGCGGCAAGCCCAACGTGGTCGGGCGGTGGAGCGCGACGCTGACCGGCCGGCTGCTCCGTGCCCGCCGCTCCCCCGTGGCCGAGGCGGTCGCCACGCCGACGCGGGCCGCCGTGGTCGCGGCGGTGGCGCTCGTCGTCGTCCTGCAGTTCGTCATCACGGCCTCGCACCAGCTGACCCCGTTCGTGGTCGTCGCCGCGTTCGTGCCGCTGCTCGTGCTCGGCTTCCTCCGCCCGTGGTGGCTCGCCGTCCCGCTGACGCTGCTCCCCCTGCTCTACCTCGTGCCGAACCTCGACTACATCCAGGAGAAGTTCGGTCTCACCACCGGCTTCGACCCGGTGAGCAACGTCACCGCCGCGTCGACGTCGATCGCCATCCCGTCGATCGCGACGACCCTGCAGTCCCGCGCGGTCCTCGGGATCACGGCACTCGTCGCCGTGTGCGCCGTCATCGGACTCGTCCGGATGGTCCGCGGTGGGCACGCCCGACGCGCCCTCGTGGTGCTCTGGCTGGCGGCCTGCCCGATCGTGCTCGTGCTCGGACAGAGCTACGGCGGCGAGGCGAAGTTCCGCGTCGTCCTGTTCTCCGCGCCGTTCCTGGCGATCGCAGCCGTCCACGCCTTCCACGGCCGCCGGCTCCGCATCGCCGCCACGGCCCTGGTGCTGACCGTGACCACCGCGCTGTTCCTCGGCGCCACGTTCCAGACCGAGCAGGCGAACCAGACCGCACCGGCCGACGTGGCCGCGGCGAAGTGGCTCGACGGCCGGTTCCAGGCGGACGACACCCTCACGACCGTCGGCAGCTTCCCGTCGATCATCGGCGGGAACTACGAGAACTTCCTCCGCCACTGGGGCCAGGTCGACTCGCTGCAGAGCGAGGCCGCGTGGTTCCCGAAGGGCATGACGGCCGACGACCTCACCGGTGTCCTGCAGGACCGCGACCAGGGCGGACACTCCTGGCTCGTGTTCTCGGCGGCGCAGCGAGCCGACGCCGTGACCCGCGGGACGCTCACCGGCGCGCAGATCGACGCCATCGAGCGGTCCGTGGCCGACGAGGGCACCCTCCGCTACGACCGCGACGGAGTCCGGATCTACGAGGTGCGCGATGCAGCATGAGCCGGGGGCCCGTCACCGGATGACCACCCGGCGGTCCTTCCTGCGCCGCGGCGTGACGATCGCCGGCATCACGGGGGTCGCCGTGGTCGCCGGCACCACGGCCGTCGTGCTGCCCACGCGTGCCGGTGACTCGACCGCCCGCGCCGAACGCATGCCCACCGGGGCGCTCGAGTCCGAGGGGACGCGGTGGGTCCCCTACCTCGCGCAGGACTTCGACCTCGACGCCGCGCTCGGCGAACTCCTCGCGGTGTACCCGCGGATGGCGGAGTACAGCGGGATGCGGGACACGTCGGGCAAGGGGCTCTACTCCCCCGACCAGGTGGTGTCGGTGCACGACTCGGTGCTCGACTTCCACCTCCGCAGCAACGGGTCCCAACCCCTCGTGGCGACGGTCCTCCCCGCCGGCTACCGGGCGTACACGCACCAGCGCGTCTCGATCCGGTACCGCGCCGACGAGGTCCCCGGCTACAAGTTCGTCATGATCCTCTGGCCGCTGTCCGGCGACTGGAACGAGGGCGAGATCGACTGGCCCGAGGGTGACCTCACCGGCGACGTCCGCCCGGTGTCGGCGATCCCGGGCAGCTACGACCCCGCGACCGAGGCGATGACGTTCCTGCCCGAGGACCCGACGGTGGTGTCCGGCGGGCAGACCGACTGGCACGTCGCGACCGTCGAGTGGACCGCCGACGCGGTGCGCTTCTACTGGGACGACGAGCTGCTCGAGACGGTCACGGGCGCGGTGCCCACGACGCCGATGCGCGTGACGCTGCAGGCGGAGACGATCATCCACGACGCCGAGGTGCCGGCCGACGCATCCGGGCACGTGCTCGTGGACTGGGTGGTCGCGTACCGGAAGAGCAGGGTGCAGTCCTGACCTGATCGGCCGCCCTGGCGTGTCGGGTCGTCGCCGTGTCGGGCTGTGGCCTGGCGTGTCGGTTCGTCGCCTGGCGTGTCACGTGGCTTCTGCGCCGGAAACGGAACAAGCCCCCGGGAGATCCCGGGGGCTTGTTCTACGAGTGCTGGGGTACCTGGACTCGAACCAAGAACGACGGTACCAGAAACCGCTGTGTTGCCAATTACACCATACCCCAAAGGCCCGGAGGCCTTCGGTCCCGGTTGCCCGGGGCACGATCAACTACTGTACAGCATCCCGGAGGTCCGTGAGACCACCGACGAGATCCCGGTGCACCGCGGCGGCCGTGACCGCCCCGTGGCCGGCCGCCACGATCAGCTGTTCCGGTCCGGGTGGCGTCACGTCGCCCACGGCGTACAGCCCGGGCACGCTCGTCCGTCCGGAGCGGTCGACCACGACGAGCCCCTCGGCGTCGCGGCGGAGGTCCGCGTCGACCCAGTCCAGGTCGGCGTGCCACCGGGGCCGGACGAACCCGCCCGTCCGCGGCTCCACGTGCCCGTCTGCGAGGCGGACGCCGGTCATCCCGGAGCGGTCCCCCTCGAGGTCTGCCACGGCCCGCTCGTCGACGCGCACGCCCGCTGCGGCCAGACGCGCACGGCCGGCGTCGCCGAGCGGCGCGATGCCGTTCGTGTACACGATGAGGTCGTCCGCCCACGCCGCGAGCAGCAGGGCGCGATCGACGACGTCGTCCGTCTCGCAGAGGAACGCCAACGGCTCGCCGGCCTTCTCGTAGGCATCGCACTCGACGCAGCTGTGCACCGCGGTGCCGTAGAACGCGCGGAGCATCGGGAGCGCCGGGAACTCCTCGCGCAGGCCCGTCGCGAGCACGACGGCCCGGGCCGTCGCCTCGACCTCGGTGCCGCGCCAGGCACCGTGCACGAGCCACCGGTCGCCCTCCGGCGCGATCCGGTCCACGACCGTCTGCACGACCGTGGCCTCGGCGTAGGCCTCGACCTCTGCGCGCCCGAGCTTCCGGAGCTCGAGGGGTGAGACACCGTCGCGCGTGAGGAACCCGTGCGACCGCAGCGTGGCGGCGTTCCGGGGGCGGTTGGCGTCCACGAGGAGCACGGTGCGCTTCGCACGGACGAGGTTGAGGGCGGCGCTGAGCCCGGCCGGGCCGGCACCGACGACGACGACGTCGACCGTCAGCCGCTCGGCTGCGTCAGCCTGCCGGTCGGCCGCGTCACCCTGCCGTTCGGCCACGTCAGCGGTCCGCGAGGCGACGCAGGCGCGTGACGGTGGACTCCTTGCCCAGGATCTCCATCGACTCGAACAGCGGCGGGCTGATCCGTCGACCGGACACCGCGACGCGCAGCGGACCGAACGCCACACGGGGCTTCAGGCCGAGACCGTCGATGAGCGCCGCACGGAGCGCGCCCTCGATCGAGGCCGTCGTCCAGTCGTCGAGCGGCTCGAGCGCTGCGATGCTCGCGCGGAGCACGTCACCGGCGTCGGCCTTGAGGGTCCCCAGGGCGTCCTCGTCGATCTCGAGCGCGTCGTCCGACGTGAAGAGGAACGCGAGGAGCCCCGGTGCCTCGCCGAGGAGCTGCATGCGCTCCTGGACGAGCGGCGCCGCCTTCGTGAGGACCTCGAGCTGCTCCGGCGTCACCGGATCCGACACGATGCCCGACAGGTAGGGCAGCAGCCGCCCGCGGAAGTCGTCGGCGTCCAGCAGGCGGATGTGGTCGCCGTTGATCGCCTCTGCCTTCTTGTGGTCGAAGCGCGCGGGGTTCGGGTTGACGTCGGAGACCTCGAACGCCCGGACCATCTCGTCGACCGTGAACACGTCGCGGTCCGGACCGATCGACCACCCGAGCAGCGCGAGGTAGTTGACGAGCCCCTCGGGGATCATCCCGGCGGCACGGTGGTGGAACAGGTTCGACTCGGGGTCGCGCTTCGAGAGCTTCTTGTTGCCCTCCCCCATGACGTACGGCAGGTGCCCGAACACCGGGATGAACTCGGCGAGACCGACCTCGTACAGGGCCTCGTACAGGGCGATCTGGCGCGGCGTCGACGACAGGAGGTCCTCGCCGCGGAGCACGTGCGTCACCCCCATCAGCGCGTCGTCCACCGGGTTGGTGAACGTGTACAGCGGCTTGCCGTTCGGCCTGACGACCACGAAGTCCGGGAAGGTGCCCTGCTTGAAGGTGATCTCACCGCGCACGAGGTCCTCGAAGCTCAGGTCGCGGTCGGGCACGCGCAGCCGCAGTGCCGGCTCACGCCCCTGGTCGCGGAAGGCCTGGCGCTCGGCGTCGGTGAGGTCGCGCTCGTGGTTGTCGTAGCCCTGCTTCGGGTCACGCCCGGCGGCCTTGTTGCGGGCCTCCATCTCCTCGGGGGTGACGAAGGACTCGTAGACGTGTCCGGAGGCCTTGAGCTTCGCGATGACGTCCTCGTAGACGTCCGTCCGCTCGGACTGCCGGTACGGACCGTGCGGGCCGCCGGCCTCGACGCCCTCGTCCCAGTCGAGCCGGAGCCAGCGCAGTGCCTCGAGGATCTGCTGGTACGACTCCTCGCTGTCACGGGCGGCGTCGGTGTCCTCGATGCGGAACACGAGCTTGCCGCCGGTGTGCCGCGCGTACGCCCAGTTGAACAGCGCAGTACGGATCAGTCCGACGTGCGGCGTTCCCGTCGGGCTCGGGCAGAAACGGACACGGACATCGGAACCGGAAGCGGTGGTGAATGGCGCAGTCATGACACGACGATCCTACCGGCCCGGCACCGACCGCCACGAGGGGGTGTGGAGGACCCGGAAACGCAGAAAACCCCTGACCACATGGTGGTCAGGGGTTCCCTGGTGTTGCAACGTTGAGTCCGGCGGCGTCCTAC
>NZ_MJGQ01000008.1:0-24989 GCF_001865095.1 Curtobacterium sp. MCBA15_013
CGCACAACCAAAGTCACGTTGCGCCGCGCGGATGCACGGCTCGGGCGCACTTTGGTTGTGCGAACGCCTCCGGCGCCAGCGGCCCGGCGGCGCGCCAGCGCGCACCGGCACGGCGCCAGCGGCGCGCGGCACGGCGCCCGCGGCCGGGCGCGCCGGCGCGGCCGCCCCCGCGCCTCAGTGGTACCGGTGGTCCTGGATCGTCAGGCGCGGCCCGAACGACGGCTTCCGGAAGCCCGATCCGCCGATGAGCCGCACGACCCGCTCCCGGTGCCCCCGCCACGGCTCCAGCAGCTCGAGCATCCCGTCGTCGTCCACCGGTCCCCCGGTCAACGCCCACCCGACGAGCGCCGGCACGTGGAAGTCGCCCACGCTCGGGGAGTCCGGATCGCCGTGGGCGCGCTGCGCGGTCTCCGCCGCCGTCCACTTCCCGATGCCGGGGACCGACTGCAGCCGCGCAGACACGAGGGCCCCACCGCGACCGAGCGCCAGCGTCCGTTCGAGCGCCGGAGCCACCCGGACCGCCCGCATCACCGTCGCCGAACGACCGGGCTCGATGCCGGCGCGGTGCCACTCCCAGCTCGGGATCGCACCCCACCCGGCAGCGGTCGGCGGGACGAACATGTCCGCCGGGGCCGGTCCGGGCGCCGGTGTGCCGTACCGCCGCAGCAGGTACCGCCAGGCGCGCCAGGCCTGCCGCGAGGTGACCTTCTGCTCCATGATCGCGGGCACCAGGGCCGCCATCACGGTGTTGGTGCGGAGCAGGCGGAGGCCCGGTTGCCGGTGCCGGGCGTCGACGAGGAACGGGTGGCGGGACACGTCGAGGTCCGACCAGTCGTCACCCCGGCCGAGCAGTTCGGGAGCGTGCGACACCGCCCACTCGGCACCGTCGCCCCACGCCGAGACCGCGATGGCGTCGGGACCGGCACGGCGCACGAGCACCGAGGCCGGGCCGTCCGGTGTGCGGAGCGCGAGCCACGTGTCGGAGCCGACCACGCGGAAGGCGGGGTCGCCGGAGCCGCGCTGCAGGGGCCGGAGGGTCGCGCGGACGTCCACCGCGCCTCCTGGCCGGTAGACGGTGTCGACACGCGACACGGCCTCACCGACCCGCGACACGGCCTCGCCGACCCGCGCGGCGGCCTCGCCGACCCGCGCCGCAGACCCGCCGACCCGCGCCGCGGCGCCCTCGACGCCACCAGCGGCGGAGGACGGAACGGCGAGGGACACACGCAGGATGGTAATGCGGAACCACCGTCAGTCATGATGGGCGTGTCCCACTGCACCCCGACGACGGAGTTCCCCATGCGCATCGGCATCCTCACCTCCGGAGGCGACTGCCCCGGCCTGAACGCGGTCATCCGCGCCATCGTGCTGAAGGGCATCGCGATCTACGGACACGACTTCGTCGGCTTCCGCGACGGGTGGCGCGGCGTGGTCGACGGCGACATCGTCCCGCTCGGCCGCAAGGACATCCAGGGCATCGCCAAGCAGGGCGGCACGATCCTCGGCACGAGCCGGACGAACCCCTTCGAGGGTCCGAACGGCGGCGTCGAGAACATCGAGCGCACCCTCGAGCGGCACGGCATCGACGCCATCGTCGCGATCGGCGGCGAGGGCACGCTGGCCGCCGCGAAGCGCCTCACGGACGCCGGACTGAAGATCGTCGGTGTCCCGAAGACCGTCGACAACGACCTCGGCGCGACCGACTACACGTTCGGCTTCGACACCGCCGTCGCGATCGCGACCGAGGCCATGGACCGTCTTCGCACCACGGGCGAGTCGCACTCGCGCTGCATGGTCGCCGAGGTCATGGGCCGGCACGTCGGCTGGATCGCCCTGCACTCCGGCATGGCCGCGGGTGCGCACGCGATCCTCATCCCGGAGCAGAAGACGAGCATGGAGCAGATCGCCGCGTGGGTCCGGGCGGCCTACGACCGTGGTCGGGCGCCGCTGGTCGTCGTCGCCGAGGGCTTCGTCCCCGACCACGAGGACAACGCGCACACCGAGCGCGGCCTCGACGCGTTCGGGCGTCCGCGGCTCGGCGGGATCGGCGAGCGACTCGCACCGCTCATCGAGGAGATGACGGGCATCGAGACACGGGCCACCACGCTCGGCCACATCCAGCGCGGCGGCACGCCGACGGCGTACGACCGGGTCCTCTCGACGCGACTCGGCCTGGCGGCCATCGACTCGGTGGTCGAGGAGCGCTGGGGTCGCATGGTGGCGCTCCGGGGCACCGACATCGAGCACGTCTCCTTCGAGGAGGCGCTCGGCGAGCTGAAGACCGTGCCGCAGGCCCGGTACGACGAGGCCGCCATCATGTTCGGCTGACACGCGTCCGCAGGTCGGCCGGTCGTGGTCCTGGAGGCGCGGGTAGCGTCCGACGCGTGACCCGCGCAGTCCTCGTCTCCAGTTCCGCCCCGCCCACCGTCACCGAGGTCGACGTCGCCGACCCGACCGAGGGCGAGGTGCTCGTCGACGTCACGTACTCGAGCGTCAACTACAAGGACGGCCTGGCGCTCGCCCGGAACCCCGGCGTCGCGCGGGTCGACCCGCTCGTGCCCGGCATCGACGTCGTCGGCACCGTCTCGGCCCTCGGACCGGGCGTGCACGACGTCGCGATCGGTGACCGGGTCGTCGTGAACGGCGCCGGGCTCGGCGAGACCCGGCACGGCGGCTGGGCGGAGCACGCGGTGGTGCCGTCGGGGTCGCTCGTCGTGCTGCCGGGGTCGATCGACGACTCGTTCGCGGCCGCGATCGGGACTGCCGGGTTCACCGCGATGCTCAGCGTGCTCGCACTCGAACGGTTCGTCGAGCGGGGCAGCGGTCCCGTGCTCGTGACGGGTGCGTCCGGCGGCGTCGGCACGGTCGCGATCGCGCTGCTCGCTGCCCGCGGGTACGAGGTCACGGCCTCGACCGGACGCGCCGCGAACGACGCCTCGCTCCGGGCACTCGGCGCGACCGACGTCATCGACCGCGCGACCCTGTCCGAGCTCGGCCGGCCGATGCAGCGGGCGCACTGGGCGGGCGCGGTGGACAGCGTCGGGGGTGCGACCCTCGCGAACGTCCTCGCGGCGACCCGGTGGGGCGGGGCCGTGACGGCGTGCGGCCTGGCGCAGGACTCCGCGCTCCCGACCTCGGTGATGCCCTTCATCCTGCGGGCGGTGTCGCTGCTCGGCATCAACTCCGTCGACGCTCCACTTGCCCTCCGGCAGCAGGCGTGGCAGCGGCTCGCGACCGATCTCGACCCGGCGCTCCTGGCGGGCGTGACGCGGGTGGCCGGGCTCGAGGAGGCCATCGCCGTCGGACCCGAGGTCGTCGCCGGCAACGTGCACGGGCGCACGGTCGTCGCGGTCGATCGCTGAATACTAAGATTTCACAAGCGTTTGCATATTGACACGTTAGGATTTGAGTACAGAACACCTGAGCCTGTGAGGAGTCCGGCATGCCGGTACCCAAGTCCACCGTCGAGAACTCGCCGCGGAAGCTCCTGCGCGACGTCGTGCTCGAGAAGATGCTCGCCGCGATCCAGGACGGCACGCTCCAGGCGGGCGAGCGCCTCAACGACGACGAGCTCGTGCAGTGGCTCGGGGTCAGTCGCACCCCCATCCGTGAGGCGATCGCCAAGCTCGTCGACTACGGCCTGGTCGAGATGGAGGCGAACCGGTACACCCGCGTCGCCACCCCGACCGGCAAGCAGGCCGCCGACACCACCCAGGTCCTCGGCGGGTTCGTCGAACTCGCTGCGCGCTGGGGCGTGCCGAAGCTCGACGCCTCCGCAGCCAAGGCGCTGACCGAGCACCTCGAAGCCGTGCGCTCGTACTCCGAGCAGCAGGACAAGCGCATGGACGCCGAGCTCGAGACGGTCATCTCGCTGCTCGTCGACGCCGCCGACAACGAGCTGCTCGACAAGTTCGCCGAGTCGCTCCTGCCCCGTGCACGGTTCCTCTCGCTCGCCCAGGGTGCGTGGCAGTTCTGGGACTACAAGCACTCGGTCGACCCGCTGCGTGCGGCCATCGCGAAGCGTGACGGCGACGCCGCCGCGGCCGCGATCCGTGCGCTGACCGCGACCGCCGAGCAGCAGGCGGACGAGCTCCGCGCTGCCGGGACCGCCGCCGCCGGCTGACCCGTCCAGCGTTCCCCGGCCGCCTGGGCCACGATGGACCCGTGAGCAGCAACGACGACGTCCTCATCCGGGCGGCCCGGGTCCGCGTGACCCGGTCCGGCCGGGACCTCCTGCACGACATCGACCTGACCGTCCGGCGCGGGGAGCACTGGGCGCTCCTCGGGCCGAACGGAGCCGGGAAGTCGACGCTGCTCGCGGTCCTCGGCGCCACCGGGCACCCGACGGCCGGCACCGTCGAACTGCTCGGCCGACGACTCGGACGCGTCGACGTCCGGGAGCTCCGCGAGCACATCGGGCACGTCGACCCCCGCCACCGGATGCTCTCGCCGCTGACCGTCCTCGAGACCGTGCTCACCGGGCTCACCGGCACGACCGACCTCATGATGCGGTGGGAGCCGACGCCCGCGCAGGTGGCCACCGCCGAGCAGCACATCGCCGACGTCGGGCTGACAGCGCGTCGGGACGCCCGCTGGCCGGTCCTGTCGCAGGGCGAACGCGGACGGACGCTCATCGCCCGGGCGCTCATGTCCGAGCCGCAGCTGCTCCTGCTCGACGAACCGGCGACCGGGCTCGACGTCGCTGCGCGCGAACACCTGCTCGAGACCGTCGACGCCCTGCGCCACCGGCACCCCGAGCTCGGGAGCGTGATGGTGACGCACCACCTCGAGGACCTGCCCGCGTCGACCTCGCACGCGATGCTGCTGCGCGACGGGGTCGCGGTCGCCCAGGGCACCTCGGACGAGGTCATCACGTCGTCGGCGGTCTCGCACGCCTTCGACTTCCCGCTCGCGATCCTCCGGGCCGAGGGGCGCTGGGCCGCCCGCCGCGCGTCCTGAGCCGCGGCGCGCCGGACTCCGGGGCGGTGCTGTCCCCTGTCCCACCCTCGGCGATCCGGTCGGTACGCGGTGATGCGTGGTGCCTCGTGCCCCGTCGCCGGTGCGCGGTGCTGGGCTGCGTTGTGCCGGCTCGCGCCGCGGCGCTGCCCACTGCGCCACATGAGGACCGGTTTGCCCGCCGGTCCGTCGGGTCCGTACCCGCCCCGGTCCGCCTACCGACGCACCGCCCGTCCGATCAGTCCGTCGTCTCCAGGAGCGCCACCTCCCAGTTGCTGCGCTGGATGGTCGCGTCGAGCTCGCGGAGCTCCTTGGCGAGCTCGTCCGCCCGGGACCGCAGGGTCGCGGTCGGCAGGGCGGCGAACGTGCGGAGCTCGCTGCGGAGCTGTCGGTACCCGCCACCTCCGCCCGCGGTCGCGTCCGCGGCACCGGTCACGAGCGCGTGCCGGAGGCGCAGGGCGTCCCGGCGTGCGAGGAGCGTCGTGATGGTCTCGCCCGAGGCCAGCCGGGTGGACGCGTTCGTCGCGTTGATCCGGGCGAGCAGCACCTCGAGGTCGTCGACGGCCCGCTCGGCCTCGGCGAGCAGGGACGCCGCGTCCTCGTCGGGCTCCTCGCCCTCCTGGTAGCGGGCGTTGGCGGCGATCCGCGAGCGCAGCTGCTCGATGCGCTTCTGCAGGTCGGCGCGCTCGATGAGGGCCTCGGCGAGTTGCATGTCGCCATCCAACCAGCGCACGCGGCACACCGCCGGGTGCGGCGGACGGGAGGCGCGGGTCCGGCCCGACCCGCGCCTGCCGTCAGGCAGGTGGTGGCGTCACGCCGTGGCGCGCGCGGCCGCCTTCGCCGCGGCCGGCAGTGCGTCGAGCACCCGTCCGACGGCCCGGTCGTCGTGCGCCGCCGTGACGAACCACGCCTCGAAGACACTCGGGGGCAGGGTCACCCCCGCGTCGAGCATGGCGTGGAAGAACGGCGCGTACCGGAACGCCTCCTGCGCTCGGACGTCGTCGTAGTTCCGCGGGGCGGTCTCGGTGAACGCGAACGAGAAGAGGTTGCCGGCGTGCTGGACGGTGTGGGCGACGCCCTCGGCGGACAGGGCGTCGCTCGTCGCCGTCGCGATGGTCGCCGCCGTCCGGTCGAGGTGGGCGTAGACCTCGGGCGTCGCGGCCCGCAGCGTGGCGATGCCCGCGGCGACCGCGAGCGGGTTCCCCGACAGCGTGCCCGCCTGGTAGACGGGGCCGAGCGGGGCGAGGTAGTCCATGACCTCGCGCCGACCACCGAGTGCGGCGAGGGGCATGCCGCCGCCGATGACCTTGCCGAACGTGACGAGGTCGGGCTTCCACCCGGCGCCGTCCGGCACGACCTTCGACGCCTCGAGGCCCCACCACCCGGCGGAGCCCACCCGGAAGCCGGTCAGGACCTCGTCGACGATGAGCAGCGCACCGTGCGCCTGCACGATCTGCGCCAGGGCCCGGTTGAACCCACGCTCGGGGGCGAGGACGCCCATGTTCGCGGCCGCTGCCTCGACGATCACGCCCGCGATGCGCTCGGAGTGCTCGTCGAACGCGCGACGGACGGCATCGAGGTCGTTGTAGGGCAGCACCAGGGTCTGCGCGGCGGTCTCGGCGGTGATGCCGGCACTGCCGGGGAGCGCGAGCGTGGCCACACCCGAACCGGCCTCGGCCAGCAGGGAGTCCGAGTGGCCGTGGTAGTGCCCGGCGAACTTCACGAGCAGGTCGCGACCGGTGTACCCGCGGGCGAGCCGGATCGCGGTCATCGTCGCCTCGGTGCCCGTGGACACCATGCGGAGCTTCTCGATCGGGCCGTCGCCGTCCACCGACACCCGCTGCTTCACGAGCTCGGCGAGTTCGGTCTCCCCCGGGGTCGACGCCCCGAAGCTCAGCCCACGGGCCGCCGCCTGCTGCACGGCCTCGACCGTCGCGGGGTGGGCGTGCCCGAGGATCGCGGGCCCCCACGAGGCGACGAGGTCGACGTACTCCCGCCCCTCGGCGTCGGTGACGTACGCACCCTTCGCGCTCGTCAGGAAGCGGGGCGTCCCGCCGACGGAGCCGTACGCCCGGACCGGCGAGTTGACCCCGCCGGGGATGCTGTTCTTCGCGCGGCCGAAGAGCTGGTCGTTCGTGGTCATTCTGGGGCCTTCCCGGTCGAGGCGATGCCGTCCACGGCACTGGTGCTGCCGGAGGTGCGGAGTCCCGCCTCCTCGTTGAGCTTGCGAGCGATGTCGACCGCGAAGTAGGTGAGGATCGCGTCGGCGCCGGCGCGCTTGATGCCGACGAGCGCCTCCATCGCCGCGGCGTCGCGGTCGATCCAGCCGTTCTGCGCGGCTGCGGTGATCATCGCGTACTCGCCGGAGATCTGGTACGCCCAGACCGGCACCGGCGAGGTACGTGCGGTCTCGGCCAGCACGTCGAGGTAGCTCATCGCCGGCTTCACCATGACGATGTCGGCACCCTCGGCGATGTCCTGCTCGACCTCGCGGAGGCCCTGCCGACCGTTCGCGGCGTCGATCTGGTACGTGCGACGGTCGCCCACGAGCGAGGAGTCGACGGCCTCGCGGAAGGGTCCGTAGAACGCACTCGCGTACTTGGCCGCGTACGCCAGCAGCGCCGTGCCGCTGTGCCCGGCCGCGTCCAGCGCGTCCCGTGCGGCGGCGATCTGGCCGTCCATCATGCCGCTCATGCAGACGAGCTCGGCACCGGCCTCGGCCTGCACGACCGCCATGTCGCGGTACCGCTCGAGCGTGGCGTCGTTGTCGACCGAGCCGTCCGCGGCCAGGACGCCGCAGTGCCCGTGGTCGGTGAACTCGTCGAGGCACAGGTCGGACTGCACGACGAGCGCGTCACCGACCTCTTCGCGCGCGACACGGATCGCGACGTTGAGGATGCCGTCCGGGTCGGTCGCGCCGGATCCCTGCGCGTCCTTCGACGTCGGCACGCCGAACAGGTTCACGCCGCCGATCCCGACCGACGCCGCCTCGTGCAGGGCACGGCGGAACGAGTCGAGCGAGTGCTGCTGGACCCCGGGCATGCTCGTGATGTCGATCGCCTCGGTCGCCCCCTCGCGGATGAACATCGGCAGCACGAGCTCGGCGGGATGGAGCCGGGTCTCGGCGACGAGTCGACGCATCGCGCCGGTCGCGCGGAGTCGTCGGGGGCGGACCTGGAGGAAACGGCCGGTCACTTCGGTGCCTTCCTGTTCGGGGCGGTGGGGTTCAGGGACTCGACGACGGCGTCGAGCAGGGCTTCTGCGGATCGGGTCCGGGCGACCGCGTGCACGGTCAGGCCGGCGGCGCGGGCTTCGGCAGCGGTCCCGGGTCCGATGCACGCGACCACGGTGCGGGGGTCGAGCGGGGTCATCCGCCAGGCGATCTCGCGAGCGATGCTGCCGCTCGTCACGAGCACGGCGGCGGGCGGGGAGTCGAGGACGACCGGCTCATCGCCGGTCCCCACGGTACGGTACGCGACCACGTCGTCCACGTCGATCCCGCGGGCGCGCAGGGTGTCGACGACGGTCGGGGCAGCGAGGTCCGAGCGTGGGAAGAGGACGGTGCCGGAGGTGTCCGGCAGCGCGTGCGCGAGCGCGGCGCCCGAGGACTCGGACGGCACCAGGTCGACGACCCAGCCCGCAGCACGCGCGGCACGGGCGGTCGGCTCGCCGACCGCCGCCACCCGCAGGTCGGACGGGAGGCGCGCCACCCGTTCCGCGACCACCCGCACGGCCGTCGCACTGGTCACCACCATCCACGCGTACCCGGCCACGTCGGTGCCGTCGGTGCCGTCGGTGCCGTCGGTGCGGGCGGTGCCGTCGATCGCGGGTCCCGAGCGGGCACGATCCGGCCCGGTCGGCCCGGCTGGGCGGCCGGTTCCGCCCGCTCGCCGACCGGCCGACGGCGCGTCCTGCCCACTCGCCGACGGCGCGTCCTGCCCACTCGCCGACTGCGGACCGGACCCGGCCGGCGGAGGTGCGTCGTGCCTCCTGGACCCGCCGGACGCGATCAACCGGTCGACCGCAGCCTCGAGGGCGGACCGATCCGTGGGTGCCGCGTCCGCGATCAGCGGGACGACGAGCGGGTGCAGCCCGCGCTCGCGAGCGGCCGCGGCGACCCGGTCACCCCACGCCCCGCCGCGCGGGACCAGGACGACCGGCTGTCGTGCCGCGTCCGCGGTGCTGACGTCGGGGTGCGTGGCGACCGCCTACTCCGCCGAGGTCGCGAGGTCCGCCAGGTCGGCCGCACCGTTCTCGAGCAGTTCGGCGGCGACCCGGCCACCGAGCTCGAGCGCCTCGGTCAGGCGGTCCTGTGCGGAGCCGTCGAGCACGGCGGCGTGTGATGCGGTGCGGTACTCGGAGCCGTCGGGCCGGTAGACCGTCGCGGAGACGAGGAGCATCTCGGCATCGACGATCGCGGTGGCACCGATCGGAGCGGAGCACCCGGCCTCGAGCTTCGCGAGCACCTCGCGCTCGGCGGACACGGTCAGTCGGGTCGGCGCGTGCTCGACCTTCCGCAGGGCCGCGAGGAGGTTCCGGTCCGTCTCGTCCGCGCGGGTCTCGATCGCGAGCGCTCCCTGCCCGGGGGCGCTCGGCCAGAAGCCGAGGTCGAGCAGCTCGGTCGCCGCGTCGAGCCGGTCGATGCGCGTCAGGCCGGCGGCGGCGAGGACCACCGCGTCGAGGTCGTCGTCCACGCGTCCGAGGCGGGTGTCGATGTTCCCGCGGATGTCCACCACGTCGAGGTCGGGCCGCTTGGCCTTGAGCTGCGCGACGCGGCGGGGCGAACCGGTGCCGACCTTCGCGCCCTCGGGCAGGGTCTCGATGGTCGCGGCGTTCCGGGCGACGAGGACGTCTCGGGCGTCGGCACGCTTCGGCACCGCGGCGATCGTCAGCCCCGGGTACGGCGCGGTCGGGAGGTCCTTGAGGGAGTGCACCAGGACGTCGACCTCGCCCGCGACGAGTGCTTCGCGGAGCGCGCTGGCGAACACGCCCGTGCCGCCGAGGCTCGCGAGGGAGGCGCGGTTCGTGTCGCCCTCGCTCGTGACCGTGACGAGCTCGACCGGTCGACCGGACGCCGTCGCCAAGCGGTCGGCGACGTCCTGCGACTGGGCGACCGCGAGCCGGCTGGCACGGGTGCCGAGCCGGATCGGGGTCGGGCCGTCGGGGCTGCCGATCGGCGCGGACGCGTCGGTCACGGGGCGAGTCCGGCCGCGGCGGGCTTGAACCCGGCGCGCACGTTCTCGCAGCACCCCGGACGGCAGACGTCGTACCAGGGACCGAGGTCGGTCAGGTGCGGGCGCTCGCTCGTCGGGGTGCCGTTGACACGCTCGAGGACGAGGTCCACCAGACCGGAGACGTAGGCCGGGTCGACACCCGGAGTCTGCGTCCGCACCGACCAGAAGCCGAGCTCCTGAGCGGTCTCGGTGGCCTCTTCGTCGAGGTCCCACATGACCTCCATGTGGTCGCTCACGAAGCCGAGCGGGACGATGAGCACGGCACGGGTCGGGCCGCCCTTGAGCTCCTCGTTCATGTAGTCGTTGATGTCGGGCTCGAGCCACGGCTGCGTCGGGGGGCCCGAGCGCGACTGGTAGACGAGCTTCCACGGCGGCGTACTGGTGCCGCGGAGCGACGCGTGCTCGGGCTGCTCGAGCAGCTCCGCCCACGCCTGGTCGAGGACGACCTGCGCGACGGCGAGGTGCTGGGCCTCGTACGCGCCGTGCTCGTCGAAGCCCCGGTAGTCGGGGCCGGACTTGGCGGCGTCGGTCGACGGGATCGAGTGCGTCGAGAACAGCACGTGCAGCTCGGTCTCCACGTCGAGGCCGTCGTTCTCGGCGATCGCACGCGCCATGCCGTCACGGACGCCGTCCACGAACGGGCGGACGAAGCCCGGGTGGTCGAAGAACTGCCGGACCTTGTCGATCTGGATGGTGTCGATCAGACCGGTCTCGGACAGCACGCGGGCGTAGTCCTCGCGGTACTGGCGACAGCTCGAGAACGACGAGTAGGCGCTCGTGGCGATCGCGATGAGCTTGTTGTAGCCCTTGTCGGCCGCCTCGGTGAAGGCCTCTTCGAGGTAGGGCTCCCAGTTGCGGTTGCCCCACAGGACCGGCATGTCGATGCCCCGCGAGGCCAGCTCGGCCTCGAGCGCGGCCTTGAGCGCACGGTTCTGCGCGTTGATCGGGCTGACGCCGCCGAAGTGCCGGTAGTGGTGGGCGACCTCTTCGAGGCGTTCGTCCGGGATGCCGCGGCCCCGGGTGACGTTGCGCAGGAACGGGATGACGTCGTCCTGGCCCTCGGGTCCGCCGAAGCCGGCGAGCAGGATCGCGTCGTACGCGACCGGGACCTCGACGTGCTCGGGACCGTCGGCGGCCGCGGGGGTCGCGGCGAGGACGGCCTGACCGTTCGTGATCATGCTGGTGTCGGTCACGAGAGCACCTCCGGCAGCTCGGTGGTCGTCACGCGACGACCGGTGAAGAAGGGCACCTCTTCCCGCACGTGCATGCGGGCTTCGGTGTAGCGCAGGTCGCGCATGAGGTCGACGAGGTCGACGAGGTCCGGGCTCTCGAGCGGCAGGATCCACTCGTAGTCGCTCAATGCGAAGGTGGCGATCGTGTTCGTCAGCACGCGGCGGTACTTCGCGCCGGCGATGCCGTGGTCGCGGAGCATCTTCGAGCGCTCCTCTTCCGGCAGGAGGTACCACTCGTAGGACCGGACGAACGGGTAGACCGTGATCCAGGCCTCTGGCTCCTTGCCGCGCAGGAAGGCGGGCGTGTGCCGCTTGTTGAACTCGGCTTCGCGGTGCATCGCCATGGCGTGCCACACCGGCTCGGCGTCCTGGAAGAGCGCCGTGCGGCGGATCTCGCGGAGCACCGCCTGGATCGCCTGCGCGTCGTCGCCGTGCAGCCAGACCATGACGTCGGCGTCGGCGCGGAAGCCGGACACGTCGTAGAAGCCGCGGATCGTCACGCCGCGCTCGGCAGCGGCGGCGATGACGGCGTCGAGCTCGGCCACCGCGTCGTCGCCGACCGTGTGGATCGGCCCGAGCGGACGGCGGAAGACGGCCCACAGGGCGTAGGCCGTCAGCATGTTGGGGTCGATGCCGTCGGGGGAGGTCTCGTGTGCGTCGTGCGTGGGCACGGTGGAACTCATGTGTCCATTGTCCTATCGGTCACAAAGGTGACGCCGCTCCCCTTTCGACGGCGAGCGCTACCGCCGTCGGAGCACCGCTACGACGATACCCCCGACCACTGCCACGCCCGCTGCGAGCCCGGCCAGGTACGGCACCGGCTTCTCGTCGATCCCGCGCTTGACCTTCGACGCGGCGATGCCGATCTGCTTCGGGACGTTGAGCTTGTCCTCGATCGCGTCGAGGGTGTCGAACAGCTGGGCGCGGGTCGACGCGACGCGGTCGGCCAGGTCGTCGTGCTGATCGGTCACGTGGGTCCTCCGGGGTGTGGGGTGGTGGACGGGGCGGTCGTCGCTAGAAGCGGCCGCCGACGTCGGGCTTGCGGGTGCCGTACTGGGTCGGCGGGGTCGGCTTCTTGCCGAGGCCCTTCACCGCGTTGACGTCGTTCTTCACGCTGTCGATGGTGCGCTTCGGCGTGATCGGGAGCCCCTTCTTCAGGCGCTTCCAGCCGAGCAGGCCGAGGATGCCGGCGACGATGAGCATCACGACGGCGATCACGAGTGCTGCGAGCCACGCGGGCATCACGGTTGCGAGCCCCATGACGGCGGCGGTCAGCAGCACGCCGATCGCGTACAGGACGATGACGAGCGCGCCCACGAGCAGACCCGCGGCGAGGCCGAAGATCTTCGCCTTCGTCAGCATCTCGGCCTTGAGCAGGTTCAGCTCACCCGTCACCAGCTCCTTGACGAGCTTGGGGACGTCGCCGACCAGGCCGAACAGCGAACGCGGCTTGCGGTCGCGGGTGTCTGTCATGAGGCCTGGCTGTCCTTCTTCTGCCCGACCTTGCGGACGACCTTCTTCGTCTGCTCACCGACGAACTCGGCGACGTCGGGGGTCTTGTCGGCGATGAATTCCTCGGCGACGTGGACGCCCTTCTGGACGCCGTTGCTGTTCCAGATCTTGCCGCTGACGGTCTTGATCTGCTCGTACCGCGCCCGTCCGGCTCGCGATCCCAGGACGTACCCGAGAGCGGCGCCGGCGACGAACAGGAGCTTGCCTCGCATGTGCGATTCCTCCGTTGGGTCAGTGTGCGTGGTCATGCGCCGAACGGAATACGTCCGGCGTTCCTGCAACAGTAGCCCTCTCCCAGTGTGCGGTCCGCTCAGGAATCCAGGATGTGCTCAGCGGCGGTCCGTGCGGCCGCGACGATGCCGGCCAGCCCCCGGCCCGTCGACGCCTCGCCGATCCCGACGACCCCGTCGGCGAGCCCCGCGGCGGTCGTGTCCGGCCCGTGCCACCGGACACGTGCGGCACCGACCACGGCGGACGGCGCGATCGGCACGCCGAGCAGGGCGGAGGCGTCCTGAGCGGCGCGGGTACCGATCGCGTCGTACGGGTCGACCGGGAGGCTCCTCCCGGTCTCGACCGCGTCGGCCGCGGCTCCAGGGGTGGTCGCCGCGACCCCCGCGTCCGTGGTCGCGTAGCTCAGCCGCAGGACGTGCCGGCCCCCGGCCGCCTCGGCCAGCCACGGCCACTTCACCGTCGCGTGCGTGATCGCCTTCGCCCGGACCCCGGGTGCGTCCGGGTGCACGAGCATCCCGGTACCCCGCGGCGCCGCGTCGAGTTCGTGCTGGTCGACCACGAGCGTCACGAGCTCGATGCCCGTGCGCACGGGTCCGGCCGTGCGGGCGGGGTCCGCCGTCGAGGCGAGGACGTGCTCGGCCACCAGTCGCTCGGTCTCGCCGTCGTCGGTGCGGACCTCGACGGCGTGCTCCTCGATCGCGGTGGCCCGGGTGTGCAGGCGGACGTCGACGCGGTAGGTCTCCATGTCGGCCACGAGCTCGTCGACGAGCCGCACGGTGCCGCCGCGGATGCCCTGCACGGCGGACCCCGCCGTCGCACGGGCCCGGAGTGCGAGGACCGCGCGGGCGAGGGAGCCCTCGCGCAGCAGCGCCGCCCGGAGCCCGGGAGCCACCCGGTCCGGGTCGAGGTCGTCCGGGTGCGTCGAGTGCACACCGGCGACGATCGGTACCACCAGGTCGTCGAGGACCTGCTCGCCCATGCGCTTCCGGACCAGCTCGCCGAGCGACGGCGCCTTCGACCCGACGAGGGACGGCAGCAGGGAGTCCATCTGCGCCCGGAGCGCCGCCTTCTGCCCGACCACCGCGAGGACGTCGGCCGCCATCGGGCTCCCCGGGATCCCGAGCAGTCCGGTCTGCGGGATCGGGGACGTCCGGCCGTCGCGGGTCATCAGCCACGCACCGCGCGGGTCCGGCGTGGTGACCTCGTTGCCGAGGCCGAGTTCTATCGCCAGCCGGCCGACGGCATCGTTGCGGGTCGCGAACGAGTCCGCCGCCATGTCGAGGTCGAGTCCCGCGACGGTGTGCCGACGGACCATTCCGCCGAGCACGCCGGAGCCCTCGACGAGGACGACGTGCGCGCCGCCCTTCGCCAGGTCCCGCGCCGCGATGAGTCCGGCGACCCCGCCGCCGACCACGACGACGTCGGTCACGCCCGCACTCCGGTCGCCGCGGCCGTCCCGTCCCCGAGCTCGTGGACGAGGGACACGATGCGGGTGAGCACGGTCGGGTCGGTCTCCGGCGGCACACCGTGCCCGAGGTTGACGACGTGCGCCCGGGCCGCACCACCGCGGCGGACGACGTCGCGCACGTGGGCCTCGAGCACCTCCCACGGGGCGGAGAGCATCGCCGGGTCGATGTTGCCCTGCACGGTGACCCCGGTGCCGACCCGGCGCACGGCCTCGTCGAGCGGCAGCCGCCAGTCGACGCCGACCGCGTCGACGCCGACCCGGTCCGTCCCGAAGGTCGTCATGTCGCGCAGGACCTCGCCGCTGCCGACGCCGAAGTGGATGCGCGGGACGCCGAGGTCGGCGACGTGGGCCAGGGCGTCGGCCGAGTGCGGTGCGACGCGGGTGACGTAGTCCTCGCGGGAGAGCGAGCCCACCCACGAGTCGAACAGCTGTGCGGCGGAGGCCCCGGCGAGCACCTGGGCCCGGAGGAACGCCCCCGACACCCCGGCGGCCCAGGCGAGCAGGCGCGACCAGGTCTCCGGGTCCGAGTGCATGAGCGTCCGGGCGCGGATGTGGTCCTTCGACGGTCCGCCCTCGACCAGGTAGGCCGCGAGCGTGAAGGGCGCCCCGGCGAACCCGATGAGCGGGGTGTCGCCGAGCTGCTCGACCGTGCGCGCCACGGCGTCCGTGATCGGGGCGAGGGCAGTCGCGTCGAGCTGGCCCAGCGCGTCGACGTCGGCCGGGGTGCGGATCGGGGACGCCAGCACCGGCCCGCGCCCGGGGACGATCTCGACGTCGACGCCCGCGAGCTTGATCGGCACGACGATGTCGCTGAAGAAGATGCCGGCGTCGACCCCGTGCCGGCGGACCGGCTGCAGCGTGATCTCCGACGCCATCGCCGGGTCGAGGCAGGCGTCGAGCATGGCCGTGCCGACGCGCAGTTCGCGGTACTCCGGCAGGGACCGGCCGGCCTGACGCATGAACCACACCGGCAGGGTCTCCGGCCGGTCGCCGCGGAGCGCCCGGACGAGGGGCGAGCCCGACGTCCGCCCGGAGACGAGCGGGTGCGAGGCGGGGAGGGCGGTCGTGGATGCGTCGGTCACCGCACGATTCTCCCATCGGCGAACGGAACGTATCCCGAGCACGCACGATGGGAACGGGAGCCGGGCGCAACGCGAGTTACCATGGAAGACGTGCTCATCTGTCTCACGGCGTCGCATCGCAACGCCAGCTTCGATCTCCTGGAGCGACTGAGCATCGGCGCACCGACCGCCGCGAGCCGTCTCGTGACGGACTCCGACGTGCTGGACGGGGCCGTCGTCCTCGCCACGTGCAACCGCTTCGAGGCCTACCTCGACATCGCCGGCGACGACCGCGACGCCGCCGTCTCGGCCACCGTCGACGCCGTCGCCACCGCGAGCGACCTCGACCCCGCCGAGGTCCTCCGGTCCGTCAACGTGCTCGGCGGCAAGGACGTCGTGCAGCACCTCTTCGCCGTCTCGAGCGGCCTCGAGTCCGTCGTCGTCGGCGAGACCGAGATCTCCGGGCAGGTCCGCCGCTCGCTCGAGGACGCCCGCTCGAACGGCACCACCACCTCGGACCTCGAGCGGCTCTTCCAGGAAGCCGCGCACACCTCCCGCGGCGTCAAGACCCGCACCCGCATCGGCGCTGCCGGCCGGTCGCTCGTGCGGCTCGGCCTCGAGCTCGCGTCCTCCCGCGTGACCGACTGGGGCCGGACCCGGGTGCTCCTGATCGGCACCGGCAGCTACGCCGCGACGACCATCGCCGCCCTGCGCGACCGCGGCGCCGACACCATCCAGGTCTTCTCCCCCTCCGGCCGGGCGCCGTGGTTCGCCGCCAAGCACGACCTCGTCGCCGCACACGACCTCCGCCAGGCCATCGGTTCGAGCGACGTCGTGATCACCTGCACCTCGAGCGAGGTCCCGGTCGTCGAACCGGCCGACCTCGACGACGGCGTCCGGCGCATCGTCATCGACCTCGGACTCCCCCGCAACGTGGACCCCGACGCGGCCGACGTCGACGGCGTCGAACTGCTCGACCTCGAGACCATCAGCATCCACGCCCCGATCGCCGAGCTGAACGCCGAGTCCGAGGCCCGCGCGATGGTCGAGGACGCTGTGTCCCGCTTCCGCGCCCAGGCCCTCGAGCAGTCGACGACGCCGGCGCTCGTGGCCTTCCGCAAGCACGTCTTCGACATCCTCGACGACGAGATCGACCGCGCGAAGCGTCGTGCGGACGGCGACGACGCCTCGGCCGAGCAGACCGAGCGCGCCCTGCGGCACCTCGTCGGCGTCCTGCTCCACCGTCCCTCGGTGCGCGCTCGCGAACTCGGCCGCGCCGGTCGCGGCGAGGAGTTCGTCGGGGCGCTCGACGCACTCTTCGGTGTCCGTCCCGAGCCCGAGGCGGAGCTGCCGTCGCCGGTGGTACCGCTCGCGGAGCGCACCGCGCCCGAGCGGATCGACCGCGACCGCACCGACGAGGCGGACGCGAGCTGAGCCTCCAGGGCCACCCCGCGACCCTGCGTGTCAGTGCGCTGCTGCTGGTGCGCGATCGCCGCGTGCTCATGGTGCGCGCGCGGATGCGCGACGTCCTGTACCTGCCCGGGGGCAAGGCGGAGCCGCACGAGAGCGACGTCGAGGCCGCCGTCCGCGAAGCCTTCGAGGAGACCGGCCTGCGGCTGACCGCCGACGACGTCGAGCCGTTCGGCACCGTCACCGAGCCGGCGCACGGGCAGGCCCCGGGCACGATGGTCGCGATGGCACTGTTCCTGGTCCGTCCAGGAGGCGCGCTCGACTCCGCCACGCCGGTCGCCTCGGCAGAGGTGGACGAGGTCGAGTGGGTCACCTCCGCGGATGCGGACCGGTGCCCGCCTGCGGGCGTGGAGACGCTCCGCCGCCTCGTGGCGGCGGAGCTGATCGACTAGGTCAGACCTGGTCGCGGTCGGTGTAGTGCCCGACCTCGCCGTCCGGGGTGGGTTCGGCCTCGCCGGGGATGTCCGACTCGACGTACTCACCCTCGCCGTCGCCGCCCTCGGGACGGGTCTCGCCGGGGATGTCGCTCGAGACGAACTCGCCCGCGGGCTCGTTCGACGCCACGGGGGGCTCGCCCGGGATCTCGCTGTCCGTGAAGGACCCGGCACGGGGCTCGACGCCGTCCGACCGGCCCTCGTCGCCGCGTGCCTGTTCGTGCTTGCCTGCCATGTCGACCTCCGTTGCTCGTGCGCTGGCGCGTGCCCTGGAGTGTCCTCGGGGCGGCTGGGCGCCACCCGAGTCGTGTACCCCGGGGCGGTGGTTGCGTTGGCTCATGCAACGTCGCGCTGGTTCCCCACTGCTCGTCGCCGTCGGCATCGTCGCCGTCGGTCTGCTCGCCGGCTGCTCGTCGGGCGGCACCACGACCCCGTCGGCCACGACGACGGAGACCGTCACGGCGACACCGACGTCGGCACCGACGCCGTCGCCGTCGTCCGCGGCCTCCGGCTCGGCGTCGTCGCCGAGCGCGTCGGGCGGATCGTCCGGTGGTTCCTCGGGTGCAGGGTCCGCGGGCGCTGGGTCCTCGGCGTGCGCCACGTCCTCGCTCGCCGGGAGCATCGAGGCCGGCAGCGGTGGCGCTGCCGGGAGCACGTACGTCCACCTCGTCCTGCGGAACACCGGGTCGTCGACCTGCACGCTGCAGGGCTGGCCGGGGGTGTCCTTCGTCGGCGACACGAACGGCACGCAGATCGGCAACGCGGCGACGCTCGACCGGGCGGTGCCCCACCCGACCGTCACGCTGGCGTCCGGGCAGGAGGCCGTGGCACCGCTCAAGGTCACGAACTCGGAGAACTACCCGGAGTCGACGTGCGACCCCACCTCGCCCGACGGCTTCCGGGTGTACCCGCCCGGGTCGAAGGAGTCCCTGTTCGTCCCGTACACCGCGTTCGCCGCGTGCCGGTCGGAGGACGTGACGGAGCTCGACGTGCAGGCCTTCGTCCCCGCGGGGCAGGCCGCCGACTGACGTCTGCCACGATGGGACCGTGGTGGTGATCGCGGAGGAACGACCGGGTGGGGACGAGCTCCTGGCGCTGTACCGCGACGTCGGGTGGACGGCGTACACGCGGGACCCGGAGACCCTCGTCGCCGCGGTCCTCGGGTCCCACCTCGTGCTGACCGCCCGGGACACGACGGGCTCGCTCGTCGGGCTGGTCCGGACCGTGTCCGACGGCGTGACGATCGTGTACGTGCAGGACGTCCTCGTCGCACCCGAGCACCACCGGGCCGGCATCGGCGGGGCCCTGCTCGACGGCGTCCTCGAGCGGTACGCACACGTGCGCCAGACCGTGCTGACGACCGATGCCGAACCGGGGCAGCGGGCGTTCTACGAGTCGCGCGGCTTCGTCGAGGTGCACGACGTCGTGCCGACTCCGCTCCGCTCGTTCGTCCTGCTCCGCTGACCGGAGTCGCTCACGGGGAACACCATCGTGCCCTCGTCGAAGGAGATCAGGTACTCGGTCACGAGCGTGAGGGTACGCTCAGCGGGCCGCGGGCTCGTGCACCGTCTCGAGCACCTCGGTGCCCATCGTCCGCAGGGCGTCGATGACCGCCAGCCGCCGCTGCAGCGAGTCGTCGTCGAACGTCACCGTGACGGCGTAGCTCACTGACGACCCGGGCCCGCGCAGGATCCCGGCCTCGGCCCGCACGCCCGTGCTCGACCCGGTCGCCGAGACGACCTGCAACCCGTGGTCCAGTGCCCGGTGCGCGAGCGGGTCCAGCCCGAACGACCCCGCGACGAGGCTGAGGTCGGACGCGAGGGACAGCCATCCGAGCACCCGGTTCGACACCGCCTCGTCGACGACCTCGCCGAGTGCCAGGCCCCGCATGAGCCAAGCGAGCTCGCCCGTCGGCGCGACCGAGGCGTCCGGAGCGTCGTCCGGCCCGCGACGGTCCCGCACCCGGTCGATGAGGGCGGTCCGTTCGATCCCGAGCGACTCGGCGCGCTCGCGGACGGCGTCGATCCCGACGGTCGAGAGCAGCGCGTTCATCGCCCAGGCGTCCGCACCGGCACCGACGAGGGTCGCCAGGTCGGACACCTGCATGGTCGGCTCCTGCAGGAACTGCCAGAGCCCGGCACCGGTCGCGGTGTCGCGCGCCATGCGCTGCAGCCGGTCGCCGTGCAGCCCGCCGTCCTCGAGCCGTGCCGCGACCTCGACGAGGAGCAGCACGCGGCCGAGGCTCGCCACCGGTTGGACGAGCGTGTCGTCCACGGCCAGCAGGGCCTTGCCCGTCGAGGTGTCGATCACCGAGGCGCTGACGGACGCGCCGTCCCGGGCGATGGCGCCGAGCGCCTGCAGCGTCGCGGCGAACCGGTCGTCGGCACCACCGCGGTGCCGCCCGCGCGCACGTCCGTCGGCCCCGCCGGCATGCTGCCGTCGCCGCGACCGGCGAGCCGCTCCGGGCTCCGACGACGGAGCCGCGTCCGGCTCGGCCATCACCAGATCGAGACGCGCTCGGCCGGGTCGAGGTACATCGCGTCCCGCTCGGTCACGCCGAAGGTGTCGTAGTAGACGTCGATGTTGCGGACCACCTGGTTGCAGCGGAACTCGGTCGGCGAGTGCGGGTCGATGCTCAGCAGACGGGCGGCTTCCTCCGGACGGATCGCCATCCGCCAGGCCTGCGCCCAGCTGAGGAAGAAGCGCTCGGCACCGGTGAGGCCGTCGACCACCGGCGGCTCCTGCCCGTCGAGGGACAGCAGGTACGCCTTCCACGCGATCGACAGCCCGCCGAGGTCGCCGATGTTCTCGCCGATCGTCAGGGCGCCGTTGACGTGGCCGTCCGGGACCTCGGTCGGGACGAGCGCGTCGTACTGCGCGATGAGGGCCTTCGTGCGCTCCTCGAACGCGGTGCGGTCCGCCTCGGTCCACCAGTTCTCGAGCCGGCCGTCGCCGTCGTACTGGGAGCCCTGGTCGTCGAAGCCGTGCCCGATCTCGTGCCCGATGACGGCACCGATCGCGCCGTAGTTCGCGGCGGCGTCACGCCCGGCCTCGAAGAACGGGAACTGCAGGATCGCCGCCGGGAACACGATCTCGTTGAACCCGGGGTTGTAGTACGCGTTGATCGTCTGCGGGGTCATGAACCACTCGTCGCGGTCGATCGGCTTGCCGATCTTGCCGAGCTCGCGGTCGACCTGGAAGCTCGCGACGGCGCGGACGTTGCCGATGAGGTCGTCGGCGGACACCGGCAGCGCGGAGTAGTCCCGCCACTTGACCGGGTACCCGATCTTCGGCGTGAACTTGTCGAGCTTGTCGAGGGCCCGAGCACGCGTCTCGTCGGTCATCCAGTCGAGGGCGGTGATGCTCTGCCGGTAGGCCTCGACCAGGTTCGCGACGAGGTCGTCCATCGTCGCCTTCGAGGTCTCGTCGAAGTGCTCCTGCACGTAGATGCGACCGACCGCCTCGCCCATGGCCCCCTCGACCAGCGAGACCCCGCGCTTCCAGCGCTCGCGCTGCTTGGGCGCACCGGTGAGCGCGGTGCCGTAGAACGAGAAGTTCGTCGCCGAGAAGGCGCTCGTCAGGTAGGCCGCGGAGGCGCGGATCACCTGCCAGCGCAGCCAGTCCTTCCAGACGTCCAACGGCTGGTCGCGGAGCAGCTCCGCCAGACCGGTCACGAACGACGGTTCGCGGACGACGACGGTCTCGAAGGCGCCGGCCGGTGCGTCGATCGCTTCCCACCAGAGGCGGAGGTCGATGCCGTCGGCGAGCGCCGCGACCTCGGCCCACGGCAGCTTGTTGTAGGTCTTCTGGCTGTCGCGGGTGGTGACGTTGTCCCAGTGCTTCGACGCCAGTGCGGTCTCGAGGGCGATGACGTGCTCGGTACGGTCGCCGCCGTCCTCGAAGCCGGCGAGCGGGAACATCGCGGCGACGAACTCGCGGTACTTCGTGCGGATGTCGGCGAAGCGGTCCTCGCGGTAGTACGACTCGTCGGGCAGCCCGAGGCCGGACTGCTCGAGGAAGACCACGTAGGACTCCGGGTCGCCCGGGTCGTTGTCGACGAAGAGCTGCAGGAAGCTCGGCAGGCCGAGACGCTCGAAGCGTCCGACCATGCGGATGACGTCGTCGACCGAGTCCACGGCGGCGATCTCGGCGAGCAGGGGCTCGATCGGCGCGGTGCCCAGGGCCTCGAGCCGGTCCTCGTCGGTGAAGGAGGTGAAGAGGTCGCCGACCTTGCGGTCCTCGGTGCCGGGCGCGGCCTGCTGGGAGCGCTCGATGATGTCCCGCACGGCGATCTCGGCGGCCTCGGCCAACACCGTGAACGAGCCGTACCGAGCCTTGTCGTCGGGGATCGGCGTCGATGCGATCCACGAGCCGTTCACGTGGCGGTACAGGTCGTCCTGCGGGCGGACCGCGGCGTCCAGCTCGTCGGTGTGGATCCCGGAGGTGCTTGCGACGTCGGTCATGCGGTCAACGATAGCCACCGTCGCCCTGATCGAGCGGTGTCAGCCACGGTGGGCACCCCGGCGCCCGAGTGCCCGCGCTCCCGCGAGCCCGCCGAGCCCCGCTGCGAGGAGCACCCCGGCGACGCCGAGCGGCACCGAGGGGTCCTCACCCGTGTACGCGAGCCGCCCGCCGGGCACGGCGGTGATCCGGCCCGCGGTGGCCTGCGGGGCGGCCCGGTGGTTGCCGGTGGAGACGCCGGGACCCGCGCCGGGACCAGGACCGTGCTCGGGTGCGGGGCGGACCGGGAGCCTCGGCAACACGAGTCGGAGCGCACCCTGCTCGACCCCCTGCACCCGCTGCCGGGCGACCACGACGTCCCCGGGCAGCGTCGCGCGCGGGACGACGAGTTCCCAGCCGCGACCGATCGCGGCGGTGATCGGTCGGCCGTCGGCCCCGTCCACCGGCGTCCCGCTCGCGGTCTCGAGCGCCACCACGCCGCCGGGCTCGCCGGTGCCGGAGAGCCGCACGGAGCCGTCGGCGAGCTCCTCGACCGAGCCGGTGATCGCGATCGGCACGGTGACGAGGGCGTCCGTCGTCCCGATCGGTGTCCCGTCGTCGAACGTCGTGACCGTGATCCGGTGGAACCTGACGGTCTCGGGGAAGGGCAGCTCCGCGCGCCAGGTGGTGTCGGTCGAGGTGGTGGCGACGACCGGTTCGCCGTCGGCACCGAGGACCGGCCCGGACGCGTCCGCGAACCGGAGCGTCGTGCCGACCGGCGCCCGTCCGGCGAGGGTGGTGCGCCGGGTCTCGCGGGAGGCCGAGGCGGTGCCGACCTCGGCCGCTCCGGAGAGCTCGTACGAGTCCCGGCCGATGCCGTTGACCGTGCCGTCGAACGCGCGCTCCACCACGATGTCGTGTCGGCCGGGGGCGCGGTCGCGCAGGACCGCGCGCCAGGGCGCACCGGCTTCGGCGACGACGTCCGCGACGGGTTCGCCGTCGTCGGTGACGACGTAGCGTGCCGGACGGCTCACCCCGCTGCCCTCGAGCGTGATGGTGCGGGTGAACGGATCGATCGTCGGGACCCACGTCGGCGGGAGCAGCCCGACCACCTCGACGGGCAGGTCGACCGTCTCGCCCGTCACCTGCGACGTCACGTGCAGCACGCGGGGCCCGGGGCCGACCCGGAGTCCGGCGCTCCACACGCCGTCGCGGACCTCGGTCCAGACGGTCTCTGCGCCGTCGACGGTGATCGCGACGCTGCCGCCCGTGGGTCCGGTCCCGGTCAGCTCGACGCGTCCGGTGGCGTGCTCGATCGAGCGGACCTGCGCGGTGAAGTCCGCCGCGGGGGTCGTCCGCTCGTGGGCCGGCGCGGCGACGGCACCGGTCAGGCCGACGACGGGCGAGAACGCCACGGCGAGCGCGGCGCACCAGGCGGCGATCCGCCGGTGCGGGGTGGATCGGACGGACTTCGACATGGGAAACGCTCCTCCTGTGGTACGTCACACACCATATACGGAGCGGCGGACATCCTCGGCGGGATCGTCACGAGCGGTGGACTGCCGCTAGCGTCGACCCCATGGGACTTCCGTGGAAGCTGCACGGGGACGGCGCGACCGTCTCCGCGACGACGATCGTCGCGCCGGACGAGCGCCTCACCTGGGGCCGGACGATCGGCCTCGGCGTGCAGCACGTCGTGGCGATGTTCGGCGCGACCTTCCTCGTGCCGTTGCTCACCGGCTTCCCGCCGGCGACGACGCTGCTCTTCAGCGGCATCGGCACGATCCTGTTCCTGCTCATCACCGGCAACCGGCTGCCGAGCTACCTCGGGTCGTCCTTCGCGTTCATCGCCCCGATCGCCGCCGCGACGAAGATCGGCGGCATCCCGCTGGCGCTGTCCGGGATCATCGTCGTCGGGGTGCTCCTCGCGGCCGTCGGCGCCGTGGTGCACCTGGCCGGCGCCGGGTGGATCGACCGCCTCATGCCGCCGGTGGTCTCCGGCGCGATCGTGGCCCTCATCGGCTTCAACCTCGCCCCGGCCGCCCGCGACAACTTCACGAAGGCCCCGGTCGTCGCGGTGATCACCCTCGCCGCGATCATCCTCGTGACCGTGCTCTTCAAGGGGCTCATCGGACGCCTGTCGATCGTCATCGGCGTGGTCGTCGGGTACGTGGCGGCACTGATCGCCGGCGAGGTCTCGTTCGACGCCGTCGGCAAGGCCGCCTGGATCGGTCTGCCCGAGTTCACCGCGCCCGCGTTCGACCCGTCGCAGCTCGCGATCTACCTGGCGTTCGTGCCGGTCGTCCTCGCGCTCATCGCCGAGAACGTCGGCCACGTGAAGGGCGTCGGACAGCTCACCGGTCGTGACCTCACCCCGCTCACCGGGCGAGCACTCTTCGCCGACGGCATCTCCACCGTCCTCGCGGGCGTCGGCGGCGGCTCGGCGACGACCACCTACGGCGAGAACATCGGCGTGATGGCCGCCACCCGGGTCTTCTCGACCGCGGCGTACTGGGTGGCCGCGATCGTGGCCGTCCTGCTCGGCCTCTCCCCGAAGGTGGGCGCTGTCATCTCGTCCGTCCCGCCGGGGGTCCTCGGCGGAGCGACCACCGCGCTCTACGGGCTCATCGGCGTCATCGGCATCCGGATCTGGGTCGAGAACCGCGTCGACTTCGCGAAGCCGAAGAACCAGCTGACCGCGGGCATCGCGCTCATCATCGGCATCGCCGACTTCACGTTCTCGTTCGGTCAGGCGAGCTTCGGCGGGATCATCCTCGGCACGGTCGCGGCGATCGTGGTCTACCACGTGATGGACCTCGTGGGCCGTGCCCGCGGGACCGACGAGGCGACGCCCGAGGCGCCGGAAGCGGCCCACGCCGCCACCGGCGGGGTCCCCGCCGAACCGCGCGCCGACTGACGCGGGTACCCGCCGGACGGGAGGCGCGGGTCGG
>NZ_MJGQ01000008.1:25587-231583 GCF_001865095.1 Curtobacterium sp. MCBA15_013
CCGCGCCTCCCGTCCGACCCGAGACCGGTCCGGGCGTGCGCGCACCACGCGTGGTCCGCTTCGCCGCCAGAATGGGTCGGTGCCCGGACCGACGCGACCCGCAGTGACCACCGAGCGGCGCGCGGTCGACCGCGACATCGTCCGCCTCGCGGTGCCGGCGCTCGGTGCGCTCGTCGTCGAGCCGCTGTTCCTGCTGACCGACACCGCGCTCGTCGGGCACCTCGGTGCGACGGCCCTCGCTGCCGTCGGCCTCGCCGGCGCCGTCCTGCAGACCGTCACGGGGCTGCTCGTGTTCCTCGCGTACTCGACGACCCCGGCCGTGGCCCGCGCGCTCGGCGGCGGCGACCGACGCGGGGCCGTGCACGCCGGCATCGACGGGATGTGGCTCGCGCTCGTGCTGGGCGTGGTCCTCGCGCTCGTGGGATGGCCGCTCGCCGGACCGCTGGTCGACCTGTTCGGTGCGTCGGCCGACGTGTCGGCGGCGGCGACCGCCTACCTGACGGTGTCGCTCGTCGGGCTGCCCGGGATCCTGGTCGTCACGGCCTCGACCGGGCTGCTCCGTGGGCTGCAGGACACGAGGACACCGCTCGTCGTCGCCACCGTCGGGTTCGTCGCGAACGGGCTGCTCAACGCCGTCCTCATCTACGGCGCCGGCTGGGGCGTCGAGGGGTCGGCCGCCGGCACCGTCATCGTGCAGTGGGCGATGGCGATCGTCTACGTCCGGATCGCGGTCCGTGCGGCGCGTGCGTCGGGGGCTCCACTGCGCCCGGGTGCCTCGGGCGTCGCGCGGGCGCTCCGGTCCGGTGCCTGGCTGTTCCTGCGGACGGCCTCGCTGCGTGTGGCGATGCTCGCGACGGTCGGCGCCGCCGCGGGGCTCGGGACGACCGGGCTCGCGACCACCCAGGTCGGGTTGACCGTGTTCTCCACCCTGGCGTTCGCGCTCGACGCCCTGGCGATCGCCGGGCAGGCGCTCGTCGGACACGGGCTCGGGGCGCGGGACCCGGCGCGGGTGCGGCTGGTGACGCGGCGGCTCGTCCTGCTCGGGATCGCCGGCGGTGTGCTGCTCGGGGTGCTGACCCTCGCCGTGAGCGGGGTGCTCGGGCCGGTCTTCTCCGACTCGTCCGTCGTGCGTGGCGCGCTGCCCGTCGTCCTCGGGCTCATCGCCGTGGGGATGCCGATCGCGGGCTACGTGTTCGTGCTCGACGGGGTGCTGATCGGCGCCGGGGACGCGCGGTACCTGGCGATCGCGGGTGGGGTGAACCTCGTCGTGTACCTGCCCCTGCTCTGGTGGGCGGGTGGGACCCTCGCGGGGCTGTGGGCCGCGTTCGCGCTCGGGTACATCGGGGTGCGGGCGGTGACGCTCGGGGTGCGGGCACACCGGCGCGGGTGGGTCGAACAGGCGTTGGCGCGGTGAGCGTGCGTCCGGCTCCCGCTCCGGCCGCGGCCTCGTCCGTCGCGTCGTCGGCCCTGCTCGCCACCGTCGGCATCGGGGTGCAGGGCGTCGCGAAGCTGCTCGTGACCGTCGTCGTCGGTCGGGTGTTCGGTACCGAGACCCTCGGGCAGACCACCGCGCTCCTGTCGCTCTCCGTCTTCGTCGCGCTGCTCTGGCCGAACGCCGCCGGCAACACGGCCTCGCGGTACCTGGCGATCGCGCTGCGCGGACGGCACTCCGACGCCGCGGTGAACCGGCTGCTCGGGCTGTCCATGCTCGTCTCGACCCTGGTGCTCGCCGCCGTCACCGTGCCGATCGCCCTCGCGTGGGGCAACGGCCCGGGCACGGTGCTCGGTGGCGTCGCGGTCGTCGTCGGGTACGGGCTGTACTGCTACGCCCGCGGAGCGCAGCTCGGCTACGGCCGTGCTCCGAAGGTCGCGCTGTGGGACGGCGTGACGAGCGTGCTCGCGCTCGGGCTGCTCGTGCTCGCCTGTGTCGCCCGGCTCGAGCCGTTCGTGCTGCTGCCGCTCGCGATCGGGTACACCGTCTTCGCCGTCGCCTGCTGGCCGCGGGGGAACGGGTTCGGGCCTGCTGCTCGCGAGCCCGTCGGCGGGCTGCTCGGGTTCGCGGCGTGGAACGTGCTCGCGGTGGTGACCTCGAACGGGCTGCTCCAGCTGACGATGATCTCGGCGCAGGTCACCGTCTCCGCCCACGACGCCGGCGTCTACGCGGCCGCGTTCACCCTGGCGACCCCCGCGTCGATGCTCGGGCAGGCGCTGGGGCAGGTGCTCGTACCGGCGTTCGCCCACCGGACGGACGGAGGGTCGCTCCGGTCCCGCGGGGCCGTCCTGTTGGTGGTCGGCTTCGCTGCCGGCACCGCCGTGGTGTTCGGCCTCGTGGCGCTGCTCGCCGGGTGGTTCCTGCCGATCGTCTACCCGGCCGAGGGCGCTGCAGCCGTGGCGGACCTGCGGTACCTGATGGTCGGGGTGTGGGTGTTCACCGTCGGGCTCGTGCCGGCGGCGCTGTTGCTCGCGGCGGGGCGGTCGCGGCAGGTGGCGCTGGCGTCGGTGGCCGGGTTCGTCGTCGGAGCGGTGCTCATGGCGGTGCTCGGGCCGGTCGCGGGGGTGGCCGGGGGGACGACCGGGTTCCTCGTGGGGAGCGCGGTGAACCTCGTGGCGGTGGTGGGGCTCGGGGTGCGTCGAGGGAGCCCGTAACCTGCCGTCGGCGACTCGTACCGTGGGACGATGGACCTCGAGCGAATCTGGCCGCTGTTCGGATTGCGGCTCACCACTCCGCGGCTGGAGCTCCGGCCGCTGCGCGATGACGACCTCCCGGGCCTCGTCGAAGCAGCGCTCTCCGGCGTGCACGATCCCGCTCGCATGCCGTTCGGTGTCCCGTGGACGGACGCCGAACCGGATGCCCTGGCTCGTTCGCTGGCGCAGTACCACTGGAAGCTCCGGTCCGGGGTGACCAGCACCGCGTGGGGCGTGAGCTTCACGGTGCTCCACGACGGCACACCCATCGGCGTGCAGGAGCTCCACGGCCGACGCTTCGCGGCGCGGAAGACCGTCGAGAGCGGTTCTTGGCTCGCGCGGCCTCATCAGGGCCTCGGGTTCGGCACGGAGATGCGGGCGGCGCTCCTGCTGTTCGCGTTCGACCATCTCGGTGCCGAATGGGCGGAGTCGAGCGCGGCGGCGTGGAACCACGCGTCGCTGCAGGTCTCGGAGAAGCTCGGCTACCTGACGAACGGTGTGACTCGTGCGCAGACCCGCGACGACGAAGTCGTCGACGAGGTCCGGGTCCGGCTGAACCGGCACGACTTCGTCCGCCCGCACTGGACGCTGCGGACTACGGGGACCGAAGCCGCGATGGAACTGCTGCGGTAGCCGTCCGCTCGGACGACGGAGGCACGGCCGGCGAGCCGGAGGTCCACTCGCGGGCCTACGAGCCGGCGGTCTCGATCATCGCGAGCACGTGTGGGGCGCTCCAGCGCAGGAGCGCCTCGGACGGTGGGGCTTCGAGGTCCTCGCCCCAGATCGCGACGGCCGCCCCCGACATCGGACCCGCCAGACGCGCGCCCGAGTCCCCGTCCCAGGCCCGGAGCGACCAGTTCTCGCGGAGATCGGCGACGGTGTACTCGCTGTCGGCCGCATCGAGGTCCGTCGGCACCTCGTACAGGTAGTACGAGTCGTAGTTCAGCAGGTCGATCCCGGCCGCGTACAGGTCGTTCGCACCCGCTCGTCGCTCACGGCGCTCGCGGCGTTCCGTCGCGTCCTCGGTGTCGCCGTCGAAGCTCCAGTAGGTCACGTGGATACGCGGATCCAGTCGCCCGATCGCAGCCCGGTCGATCCCGTCGTTCCACGCCCACACCGCACGGTTGCCGACGGCGGCCGCCATCGTGTTCAACCACTGGACGCGTTCGTCGGCGGTGACGTCGCCGCCCCACTCGTCGCCGCCGATGTGGACGGTGCGGCTCGACGGGAAGGTCCGCGTGACCTCCTGCAGGAGTCGTGCGGCCAACGCGGAGCTGCCGGGCGCCGACGTGTCGAGTTCGCTCTCGCCCGAACGGATCCGGTCCACCCACTGCTTGCCGTGTCCGGCCTCGAGGAGGTCGAACGCCGCAGCCATGTGGCCGGGGGTGTCGATCTCGGGAACGATCGCGATGCCTCGCTGCGCGGCGTACCGGGAGATCTCCCGTGCCTGGGCCGCGCTGAGGAACGGCCGACCGGTGATCCGACTCGTGTAGACGCCGTCCTGGAGATCGGCGTTCGCGAGGGTCTGGCCGAGGACCTCGCTCTCGATGCCGACGTTCTGGTCGTCGGTGAGGTGGAGGTGCAGGAAGCGACCACCGTGATCAGCGAGGAGCGCGATGTACTGCTCGATCAGCGCCACCGGGTAGTAGGCACGAGCCACGTCGAGCATCACGCCGGTGTCGGGACGTGCCCGCGTCGCGCGGGCAGTGGTGACGCTCGTGGCCGAGGTGCCGCACTTCGACAGGGAGAACGCTCCCGTGCACGCGAGGACCGCGTACTTCCCGGCCGGCGCACGAGGAGGCGCGGTGTGCGTCGCGTGGATCGTCGCGCTCGCACCGGCAGCGAGTGACTGCACCGAGACGTGTCCGAGCGTGTACCGCTTGCTCCCGGCCGTCAGGGAGAGCCACGCGTCGGCCGCCGGCTTGCGCGCCACCGAGGTGTTCTTGACCGTCAGCGTCGTGCGCACCGTGGTGCGTGTCGACGTGGTGGTGCTGCTCGCGGAGACCTTGGTGACCACCAGCCGCGGAGCTCCGGACGCATCAGCAGTACCCGCCGATCCGCCGATCGCGTCCGCTCCGATCACGAGCGCCGCCGACATCGCGATCACCAGGCCGACGGCGATGCTGCGCTTCACGCGCGACCCCGAGGCTGCCGTCGTCCTCGCATCCGGATCGCGTCTCCCGAGCCCCACAGCACCCCACCCTCGAACCGCTCCGGCGCGGACGGTCCGAGCAGGATCGCACGATCGTACTGGACGCCGTCCCCTGCGACGAGGCTGGCCCGGCACGACGGGTCGCACCCTAGGGTGATCGGGTGTCTTCCCCCGCCGAGGCCCCCGGTCCCACGACCACGACCACGACTGAGACCGAGGCGACGGGCACACGCCGGACCCTGCTCGCCGTCCTCCCGTTGACGACGGCGTGGGCGGGAGCGGCGGCCGTCGTGGTCGTGCCGACCGCGAGCGTGGCGGTGGGTGCCGTCGTCGAGCGCTCCCCCGCCGCGTTGCCGTTCATCCTCATCATGACGCCGGCGATGATCGGCGGGGCGGCGGCGGTGTTCGTGTTCGGACTCGCCGCGGGCGCACTCGCGGGTCTGCCCGACCGCTGGCTGGGTCGACGCCGTCCGAGCGTCACCGGCGACGTGGCCGCCGTGATGATCCTGACGCTGCTCGTGGCGGGGACGTCGGGTCTCGCCCAACTGCTCGTGCCGTACCTGTTCCCGTGGCCCGTGACGGCTCAGGTGATCGGTGTGGCAGCCGTGACGGCCGTGTCGACGCTGCTCGTCGTCGCTGCCCACCGCAGACGCGAACGTCGGGGGCACGACCTCCGATCGACTGCTGCAGCGCAGCCGACGACCGAGGCGCGACGCTAGCGCGCTCGTCCCCGCCGGAGTGCGACCAGTCCGGCGATGCCCAGGACGAGGCCCACGACACCGCACAGCATCCCGCCGAAGTACACCGCCGCAGCGCCGAAGTTCACGCCGCCTCCGATCGGACTGAGGATCACCCAGACCGACCCGACGGCCGTCGCGACGAAGCCGATCCCGAGGACGACGACCCCCGTCGTCACGAGTCTCCGGCCGTCAGTCACGGTCGGCTTCGCGGGCCGCTTCGCGGGCTGCACGCTTGGCAGCGCGTCGTGCTCGCGCCTCGGCGTCCTGTTGCTCCTGGAGCGGGCTCTTCTGCATCGATCCCCGCGCTGCGAGCACGATCATCACGACGACCAGCACGAGCACGACCGGGACCAGGAAGGTCAAGAACACGCAGCGCCCCCATCGGTCACGAGGCTCTCGGTCGAGCCTCGTGTGCAGCGTAGCCCGCGGGACACCTCAGCGCCGGCTCCCGTCCGCCGTCCCCTCCGCCCGCGGCGGCCCCGTCGTGTCCCCGATGCGGAGCTCCGAGCGGAACGCCGCCGGCTGGGGCTCGGCCCCTTCGAGCATCGCCAGGGCAGCACGGGCCGCCGCCTGCCCCTTCTGCACGAACGGCTGCACGAGCGTGGTCAGCTGCCGGATGCGCGTGCGGTGGAACAGGCTGTCGTCCACGGTGATGCCGTCGAACCCGACGACGCTGACGTCCTCGGGCACACGGAGTCCGGCGTCGAGGGCGGCCGAGATCACCCCGACGGCGAGGACGTCGCTCTGCGCGATGACCGCGGTCGGCCGGGGCCCGTCGGGGGCGAAGAGCGCGGTGCCGGCGATCCGGCCTTCCTCGACCGAGCTGCCGGCAGCCTCGATCGCGACCGAGTCGGGGTAGACCCCACGGACCCCGCGCAGGCGTTCGAGGGACGTGAAGGCGATGCCAGCGGCCTCGCGCTCGGCGTCGATCGGCCCGCGGCGGTGCGCACCGTCGAGCGGCAGCGACACGATGGTGACCGCCTCATGTCCGAGGTCGCGCAGGAATGCTGCCGCGCGGCGGGAGGCCTCGCGGTTGTCGAGCTGGATCGGCACCGCACCCTCGATGTCGTCCGCCTCGATCGCGACGACGGGGATCTGCCGGCGCCGGAGCACGGCGACCGCGGGGTCGATCCGCACGTTGCACCCGACGAGGACGACGGCGTCCATGGGGGCGTCGACGAGGGGGACGGCACCCTGTTCGTCGTCGAGGGGGCTGCGGACGAGCAGCAGCGAGGCACCGGCGGCACCGGCCACCTCGGCGATGCCGTCGAGCGTCAGGACGTTCACCGGGTCGCGGAAGGCATCGCTCAGCCGTTCGTCCATGACGACGCCGATGACGCCGGAGCGACCGCGGCGCAGCGAACGGGCACGCGGGTCGGGGCCGCCGTAACCGAGCTCGGCGGCCGCGGCCAGCACGCGGGCCTTGGCGTCCTCCGAGACCGGGCCGCTGCCGCTGAACGCGAGCGAGGCCGTCGAGGGCGCGACGCCGGCAGCGCGGGCCACCGCGGTGAGGGTCGGACGTCGGGGGCGGACCGGGACGGGACCGGCCGGGACCGCACCGGCGCGCGGGGCATCGGCGGCGTCCTCGCGGTGGTGCTCCGTCCGCGACGCGCCGGGTCCTGTTGCCGGTTCGTCCATCGCCCGTTAGCGTAGCCGGAAACAGCGGTCGAATCGATTCGACCGAGCCGCGACACGCACGGCAGCACAGCAGCGAAGCACGATGGGACCACCATGACGACGACGTCCGCCCGCACCACACCCTCGACACGGGCCTGGATCACCGCGGTGTTCGTCGTGTTCACCCTGTCCGGCCTCGACATCGCGACCTGGCTCGGCCGGATCCCGAGCGTCCGCGACTCCCTCGGAGCGAGCACCTTCGAGATGGGCCTGCTCGTGCTCGGCATGGCGGTCGGCTCGATCGGCGGCCTGACCTTCGCCGGGCACATCGTCGCGAAGCTCGGGGCTCGCCGGGGCGTCCAGGTGGCCGCAGCGTGCCTGGCCCTCGGGATGGTCTTCGCCGGGCTGGCGGTGAGCCTCGGGTGGGGCTTCGCCGCCATCTGGATCGCGCTCATCGCGTTCGGGTTCGGCAACGGCCTGTGCGACGTGTCGATGAACGTGTCCGGCGCCGCGGCGGAGAAGGCCGGCGGCCGCACGATCATGCCGCTGTTCCACGCCGCGTTCAGCCTCGGCACGCTCGCCGGTGCCGGCCTCGGAGCCCTCGCCGAGGCGCTCGAGGTCCCGGTCGCGTGGCACTTCATCGTCCTCGTCGTCGTCACGAGTGCCGCGATGCTCGTCGCCGTCACGCACTTCCAGGACGAGCACCGCTTCGAGGAGCACGTCGCCACGGACACCAGCCCGGTGCCGACGCCGGTCAGCCGCTGGCAGGTCTGGGCCCAGCCGTCGACCCTGCTCATCGGCGTGATCGTGCTCGGCATGGCCCTGGCCGAGGGCTCGGCGAACGACTGGCTGCCGCTGGCCATGATCGACGGGCACGGCCTCGACAACGCCGCGGGCGCCGCCGTCCTCACGGTGTTCCTCGCCGCCATGACCGTCGGCCGGGTGGCCGGCAGTCCGCTCATCGACCGGTTCGGGCGGGTGCCGATCCTCCGCATCAGCGCCGCCGTCGCGGTCGTCGGCCTCGGCATGCTCATCTTCATCGACAACGTGCCGCTCGCCATCGTCGGGGTCGTGCTGTGGGGTCTCGGGGCGAGCCTCGGCTTCCCGATGGGCATGTCCGCCGCGGCCGACGACCCCCGGACCGCCGCCGCTCGGGTCAGCGCCGTGGCGACGATCGGGTACGTGGCGTTCCTCGCGGGACCGCCGCTCATCGGGTTCCTCGGCGAGCACGTGGGGCTGCTCGGTGCGCTCCTGGTGGTCTTCGTGTTCATCATCGCGGCGGGACTCGCGTCGGGCGCTGCCCGTGAGCGCGGCGCCGCCGCCCGGCCGACCCGCCGTGGCGGCGACGTGGACGGCGGGGGCGAGCCGCGCCTCCAGGCCCAGCGCGCCGACGCGGCCACGAGCGCCGACAGCACCACGGGCGGTCGCGACGCCGGTTAGGCTCTCCGGGTGCGTCTCGTCATCGCCCGCTGCTCCGTCGACTACGCGGGCCGGCTCTCAGCCCACCTGCCGCTCGCGACCCGTCTGCTCATGCTGAAGGCCGACGGTTCGCTGCTCGTCCACTCCGACGGCGGCAGCTACAAGCCGCTCAACTGGATGAGCCCGCCGTGCTCGATCGAGATCACCGAGCCGGACGAAGAGCAGTCGAGCGCCGGCATCACGCAGGTGTGGACGGTCACGCAGAAGAAGACGCAGGACAAGCTCATCGTCTCCCTGTACGAGGTCGTCTCCGACGAGTCCCACGACCTCGGCGTCGACCCGGGCCTCGTGAAGGACGGCGTCGAGGCGCACCTGCAGCAGCTCCTCGCGGAGCAGATCGAGCTCCTCGGCGACGGCCACACGCTGGTCCGCCGCGAGTACATGACCGCGATCGGCCCGGTGGACATCCTCGCCCGCGACGAGACCGGGGCGAGCGTCGCCGTCGAGATGAAGCGGAACGCCAACATCGACGCGGTCGAGCAGCTCACCCGGTACCTCGAGCTCATGAACCGCGATCCGCTGCTGCGGCCGGTGCAGGGTGTGCTCGCCGCGCAGACGGTGGCGCCGCAGGCGCGCACCCTCGCCGAGGACCGCGGGATCCGCGTCCTCGTGCTCGACTACGACGCGATGCGGGGCATCGAGGGCGGCCACACCCGCCTCTTCTGAGCGGTCGGACTGGAGGCGCGGCTCGCGTCCGCCGATGACGCCGCGCCCGCCGGGCGGTCGCCACCAGGGCCCCGGCTAGGCTGAGTGGGACATGACCAGCCCGTTCTCTGCCATCCTCTTCGACCTCGACGGCACCATCAGCGATTCCGCGCCGGGCATCCTCGAGAGCCTCACCCACACGTTCCGGAAGGTCGGGGTCCCCGTGCCGGACCACGCGACGCTGCTGTCGTTCGTGGGCCCGCCGATCATGGACACCTTCACGACGGCGATGGGCATGGACGCCGAACAGGCCGAGCACACGCTGTCCGTCTACCGCGAGCACTACTTCTCGCACGGTGCCCTCGACTCGACGATGTTCCCCGGGATAGACGTCGTCCTGCGCACCCTGCACGACGCCGGGCTGCCGATCTCGACCGCGACGAGCAAGCCCGAGACCCCGGCGACGTACATCCTCGAGCACTACGGCCTCACCGGCGACATCGACATCATCACGGGTGCCAGCGACGACGAGGTCCGGTCGTCGAAGGCCGACGTGGTCGAGGAAGCACTGCGCCGGCTCGACGCCCGCGGGTTCGACACGAGCCGTCCGGTGCTGATCGGGGACCGCCTGCACGACGTCCAGGGGGCGGCCGTGCACGGGGTCCCGACGATCTTCGCCGAGTGGGGCTACGGCTCCCCCGCCGAGGCCGAGGGCACCATCGCGCAGGCTGCGACCCCGCTCGACCTGCTCCCGATCCTGCTGCCGTCCTCGTGACGACCGGGGCGGGCGGCCGGACCGCGGCGGGACTGCGCGGTGCCGCCTGGCTGCTGCCGGCAGCCATCGTCCTCATCGCGCTGAACTTCCGCGGGCCGATCGTCGCGACGGCCCCGGTCATCGGCGACGTCCGCGTGGACCTCGGTCTGACCGCGACGGTCGCCGGGCTGCTGACGACGATCCCGGTCCTCTGCTTCGCGCTCGCGACGCCGTTCGCCAGCTGGGTCATCGCGAAGGCCGACCCCGAGCGCGCGGTGTCGCTCTCCCTCGTCATCGTGCTCGTCGGCACCGTCGTCCGCTCGATGCCCTCGTCCGCGGCGCTGCTCGTCGGCACCGCCGTGATCGGCATCGGCATCACGATCGGCAACGTGGTGATCCCCGTCGTGATCCGGCGGGACACCTCGCCCGAGCGGGTCGGCCTGGTCACCGGTGTGTACACGTCCGCGCTCAACGTCGGGTCGATGATCACGTCGCTCGGCACCGCGCCGATCGCCGCGAGCTGGGGCTGGCCGGTCGCGATCGCGGTCTGGGCGGTGTTCGCCGTGGTGGCCGGTCTCGCCTGGACCTACGCGGTCGGTGCCCGGGCCGCGTGGCGCCGTCCGACGGCGTCCGAGCCCGTCGTCGAGACGGGGCCGATCGACCAGGTGCTCGGCACGGGTGCGGTCCGGACGGTCGACGGCGGTGCGGGGTCCGCGCAGGTGCGCCCCGATCGTCGGCTCATCACCTGGGGGCTGACCCTCGCGTTCGGCGGCCAGGCGTTCTCGTACTACGCCCTCACCGCGTGGATCCCGACGCTGCTGCACGACGAGATCGGCTTCTCGAAGGCGTCCTCCGGGGCGAGCTCGTCGGTGTTCCAGATCCTCGCGGTCGTCGGGGCGCTCGGTGTCCCGGTGCTCGCGGCGAAGTGGCGTCCGCGCGCGATCATCGCCCTCGTCGCGTTCCTCTGGCTCGCGATGCCGCTCGGGCTGCTGTTCGCGCCGCAGCTCTGGCTGCTCTGGTCCGTCCTCGGCGGCGCGGCACAGGGCGGCGGCATCACGGTGATCTTCATCGTGATCGTCCGGATCGTGTCGAGCGACGCCGACGCGCGGCGGATGTCCGCGTTCGTGCAGGGTGGCGGGTACCTGCTCGGTTCCGCGGGGCCGCTCGTCGCCGGTTCGTTGCACGGGATCACCGGCGACTGGACGGCACCGTTGCTCGTCGTGCTCGTCGCCGTGCTGACGCTCGGGATCGTGGGGACGTTCGCGGCCCGACGGGTGGCCTGAGTCCGCCGGGCCGCTGCCGTCGGGGCCGCTGTCCGGCCCACTGCGGTCCGGCCTGCTGCCGTCCGGCACGCTGCTGCCTGAGACCCCGTTCCGGCTCGACCGGGGATCCGCTGGTGCGGCCCGGTCGCACCCGCACGTCGTCTCAGCGCCGCGCGTGACTTCGGGGCGAGCTGGCGGCACCGTCCCGGTCCACCGTCATCCCGGGCGGCCAGGGTCCGGAGGGTGGACACTCGACGACCCGCACGGTGGCGGGACCAGCCGCTCGCGGCACGCTGCGCCCTGCTCCTGATCGCGGCGGGCATGACCGTGCTGCTCGGGTGGAACCTGGCCCGTGGCGGTGACTCCGGGTTCTACGAGGCGTCCGCCCGGTCGATGTCCGAATCGTGGCCGGCGCTCTTCTCCGGCGCGTTCGACCCCTCGGCGACGGTGACCCTCGACAAGCTCAGCGGGTTCGCCGTTCCCCAGGCGCTCAGCATCCGGCTGTTCGGCGACTCCACCGCCGCACTCGCGCTCCCCCAGGTCGTCGAGGGTCTGGTCACGCTGTGGGCCTGCTCGCTCGTCGGACTCCGGTGGGCCGGGGTCGGGACGGGGCTCGTCGCCGCGGGTGCAGCGGCGACGACGCCGATCTTCGTGTCGATGTTCGCCCACCCGATGGAGGACGGCATGGTCACGGCGGCCCTGGCGGTCGCCCTGCTCTGCTGGCAACGGGCGGCGATCACGGGCCGGTGGTGGCCGCTCGTCGCCGCCGGGCTCGCGGTCGGCGTCGGGTTCCAGGCGAAGATGCTGCAGTCGTGGTTCGTGCTGCCCGCACTGGTGCTCGGGACACTCGTCGCCACGGCCGGCCGGGACGGCACCCGACTCGGCACCGGCGCCCGCATCGGTCGCGCGGTGGTCCTCGGTGCGGTGTCGGTCGCGACGTCGCTCGCGTGGGTGGTCGGGCTGGCCCTCACCCCGGCGGGCGCCCGACCCTGGATCGACGGCTCGACCGACGACAGCCCGTTCGCGATGGTGCTCGGCTACAACGGCATCGACCGGTTCCTGCCGGGAGCGGTGCCCGGCTCCGTCAGCACGACCGAGGGCCCCGCCGCCCGGCCGGCACGCCTCGGCGGTCCGGGCGGCGTGACGAAGCTCATCGAGCCGCACCTGGCGTCCCAGGTGGCCTGGCTCCTGCCCGCAGCCCTGTTCGCCGTCGTGCTCGCCGTCGTGCTGCTCCTCGTCCGCCGGTCCGGCACGCGGGTCGGCAGCGTCTTCGGTCGGGCGTTCGACACCCGTGCTGGTTCGGCCACGCTGCTCGTGGTCACCGTCTGGCTCGTGACCGCGGCCGCCGTGCTCTCGGTGGCGAAGGTGCCGCACACCGCGTACGTCGCTGCGGTCGGTGTGCAGCTCGCCGTCCTCGCAGCCCTGGGGTGGCGCGGCGCCGTCGGCCTGGTGCGGGCGCAGTCGGCGTGGCTCCGGGTGGTGCCGGTGCTCCTGGCGACCGCGCAGCTCGCGTGGTGGGCGTTCCTGGCCCGAGGTGCCGCGATGCCGGCGGTGCTCGCGACGCCGGCCCTCGTCGTCGGGGTCGCGGCCGTGCTCGCGACGGTGGTCGCGTTCCTGTGGCGACCACGCTGGGAGGGGACGCGCGGGCCGGGCCGGCACCGCGCCTCCCGGGCCGCGATCGCCCTCGCAGCCGGACTCGCACTCGTCGCCGGCCCCGCGGCCTTCTCGCTGCAGGCGCTCGACGCCGCACGCGACGGGAGCGGGAGCGACGCCTCGGTCGGCTCGTGGGTCCCGCGCTGGCGGGTTCCGGACGGTCGGGCCGAGGCCTTCCGGGTCTCCCGGCCGGACTGGTGGGGCGGGTCCTCGGCGCCGTACCCGGTCGTGTTCCGGCACCTCGTCCGGACGGCGCGGCGCCTCGACGGGTACCGCGACAGCGTGCCGCTCTTCCTGACCGACACGTGGCGCATCTCGTCGCCCGTGATCGACGCGACGGGGCTGCCGGTGCTGACCGACGGCGGGTTCTCGGGGACGGTGCCGGTGTTCACGGCGCGGCAGGTGCGGCAACGGATCGCCGGCGGGCTCCGGGTGCTGGTGGTGCAGGCCGGGGCGCCACGGACCGATCCGGTGCTGCGGGCAGCGCTGGCGGGAGGATGTCGGGCGGTCGCCGACGTCGACCCGGGGGCGCGGGTGCCGGCGCACCCGTGGGCGGTGACGGGCATCGGGTGGACTGTGTGGCGGTGCGGGCTGCCGGGCCGGTCGGTGGACCGGCTGGGCGGGCCGGCGGCGCCGCGGTCGCGGCCGGCGGCGGTGGCGCGCGCGGTGTCGCGGTCGGGGTCGCGGTCGGCGGTGGCGCAGTCGGGGACGCGCTCGGCGGAGTCGCGGGCGGGGTCAAACCACGGATACGACATCGAACCGCGCCGATCACGTGGTTCGGTGTCGGATTCGTGGTTCGACACCCGAGCCGCCAGTGCGGGCCGCGTCAGCCGGCGAGCAGCACCTCGCGCAACGACATCGGCCGGCGCCCCGTGACCCGCTCGACGTCGCCCGACACCCGCGCGAGCGCCCCCTCGGCGATCGCCGTGTAGGTGCTCACCCACGCGTCCGCCTGCCACGGCTCCGGGTTCCACTGCGCGCGCGAGGCGTACGCCTCCTCGAGCGTCTCCGGGTGGTAGGTGACCTCGCGCCCACGGACCTCGGACACCGTGGCAGCCGCCTCGTGCAGGGTGATCGCCGCGGGCCCCGTCAGTTCGTACGTCCGATCGAGGTGCGCCGCCGGGTTCCGCAGGACCTCGGTCGCGACCCGGGCGACGTCGGCTCGCGCGACCGCTGCCATGGCCCCGTCGCCCGCCGGTCCCCGGATGACGCCGTCCTCGCCGACGAGGTCCTCGACGAAGTCCAGGTAGAAGGAGTCCCGGAGGAACGTGTGCGCCATCGAGGTCGCCCGGATCGCCTCTTCCGTCGCCCAGTGGTCGCGACCGAGCGTGAAGGTCGCGTCCGCCGCCGCGCCCACGAACGACGTGTAGACCACGTGCCGCACGCCGGCCGTCGCGGCAGCGGAGACGAACGAGCGGTGCTGGGCGAGACGGTCCACCGCCTCGGCGCCGGAGACCATGAGCAGCAGGTCGATGCCCTCGAGCGCCGCGCGGCTCGCCTCGGCGTCACCGAACGACGCGACCGCAACCTCGGCTCCGGGGAGATCCGGCGCCCGGGAGGCGTCCCGCACGATCATCCGGAACGGCACACCGCCGTCCGCCAGGGCGCGCGCCACGGCGCCGCCGATCTTGCCGGTCGCGCCGGTGAGTGCGATGGTCATGGTCGCTCCTGTCGTGGTCGTCGCTGGGGTCTCGTGGTCACGTCCGCACGGTCCTGGAGGCGCGGATCACCGTGGGTGCGACCCGCACCGCGTTCACACCGTCGACCTCGACCGCCCAGGTGCGGGCCGCCTCGTGGTCGCGGCCGTGCCGCATGTGCCGGCCCACCAGACGATCGACGCGCACGGTGTCGTCCACAGCGCAGAACCACGTCTCGGTGAAGAGGTCGGCGAGCGCTGCCCAGGGACCGCTGTCGTCGAGCAGGTAATTCCCCTCGGACACCACGAGCCGGGTGCGCTGCGGGACGGCGATGCTGCCCGCGACGGGTTCGTCGACGCGCCGGTCGAAGTCGGGTGCCCACACCACGGCCTCGTCGCCTGCGACCAGCCGACGGACGAGCGCGACGTAGCCATCACCGTCGAAGGTGTCGATCGCGCCCTTGCGGTCGTGGCGGCCGAGGGCGTCCAGCGCCGTGTTCGCCAGGTGGAACCCGTCCATCGGGACCTGCACCGCGGTGCCGGCACCGAGCGCTGCGTCCACCCCCGCGACGATCCGGCGTGCCAGCGTCGACTTGCCGGCACCGGGAGCGCCGGCGATGCCGAGCACGGAGCGCTGCCCGTCCGTGGCGAGCCGGATCGCGCGGTCGACCGCGTCATCGACGGACATCTCGGGCGGGAGCACGGCTTCATCCTGGCAGAGCGCGCCGACACCGGTCCCGGGTGGTTCACTTGCCGCATGGTCGATGCGACGAAGGCGTTCAGCGGGTTCTCGGTGCGTGACGTGCCCGAGGCGAAGGCGTTCTACGAGGACGTCCTGGGGGTCGAGGTCACCGAGGACCACGGCATGCTCTTCCTGCAGCTCGGCGACGGGCACGGTGTGCTCGTCTACCCCAAGGGTCCCGCGCACGAGCCGGCGTCCTTCACGGTGCTGAACTTCCCGGTGCCGTCGGTCGACGACGCCGTGGACGAACTCGCGGCGAAGGGTGTGACCTTCCTGCACTACGAGGGGATGACCGACGAGAAGGGCGTGAACCGCAAGGGCGGCCCGCTCATCGCGTGGTTCACCGACCCCTCGGGCAACGTGCTGAGCGTCCTCGAGCAGTAGCGGGAGTCGCGCGACATTCTGTATGCAGAAAGCTGGCGCGCTCGTGCGTGGCCGTCCTACGCTCGCTCTCCCAACGAAGGAGAGAGCCGTGGAGATCCGGATCGTCAATCGCGACGAACTGCGTGCTGAGCGCGCGGAGTTGTACCGCAAGTGGAACCTGGACGAACGCGAGTTCGCCCCCGTCGAGGCGTGGCGCGACCTCGACGAAGACGAGTACTGCGCTCGTGAGGCCCTCGCTGACATCTCGTTCGTGTTGGGCGACCGATGATCGCCGAGTTCGTCGACGCTGCGACGCTGCAGATCGATCGCGCTCAGGTACTGCTCGACGCGGTCCTGCCGGACCACGGCGCCGAGCTGAGCGTCATCCACGAGGTACCGAGCAACTCGATCATGCTCGGAACCGGCGATGAACGCGGTGCTGCCGCGATGCTCCACGCGGGGGGCGAGCACGTCGCCCGGCTCCGGATCTTCTTCAGGTACCGCTGGCACCCGCATCATGCCGTGCTGGCAGTGGAGGAGAGCCGGTTCACGCTCTTCCTCACGACCGACCGGCAGCCGCTCGTCCGCTTCGAGTTCCAGGACGCCCTGACCAACACGCCCCCGTCGCACTGGCACCTCCATGCCGAGCGCGGGTCCTTCAGCGCTCTCCTGTCGCGCACCGGCGACCGCGGGGCCGGGCGTCGTGATCCGGCACGGCTCTCGTCGCTGCACTTCCCACTCGGCGACCCCCACTTCCGGCCGAGCCTCGCGGACGTCGTCGAGTTCGTGGTGACGGAGTGCGGCGTCGACGCTCGTCCGGGCTGGGAGCGCGCCGTGCACGAGTACCGGAAGCACTGGCGGCGAGACGAAGCCGCCGCCACCGCCCGGCAGTTCTCGGCCGAGACGGCAGCTGCCCTCCGGGCGCTCGGGTGGCAGGTGCGCCCACCCGTGCCGAACCACGTGCCGGCGCCGTTCGTGAGTCTGCTCGCGAGCTGACGAACGGGCCGGGCAGCGGGTGAGCGGGTCAGCGGGGCAGGACGCCGGCCCAGCCGAGGGCGATCGGCACGACGAGCCCGTGCCGACGGTGCGGCAGGTCCGCGATCGGGATCCACGCGGCCTCGTCGGTCGACCCGTCCTCCTCGGAACGCAGCGCCCCGCCGGTGATCGACGCCCGGAAGACCACCTGCACGGCCTTCATCGCCCGGCCGTTCGCGTGGATGCGACGCTCGGCCGGCACGATGTGGTGCCGCACACCGAGCAGTTCCCCGACGGACGCCTCGTACCCGGTCTCCTCCCGGATCTCGCGGACGACGGCCTGCTCGACGCTCTCGTCGAACTCGACCCCGCCGCCGGGGAGCGTCCACGTCCCCGCCTCGGGGATCCGGAGCTTGGCGAGGAGCACCCGGTCACCGTCGGTGATCACGCCGTAGGCGGCGAGCCGCGTGTCGTAGTCCGTGTACTCCATCAGCCGACCATGCCAGGTGCGTGCGCCGACGTCGGCGAGCCGCGCCGCGCCTCCAGGACCGACGCGTCGGGACCGGACTACCGTGCCCCGTACCGACGCTCTCCCGGACGGTGACGATGACGACCTCGACCCCGACGCCCCTCGGCGCGATCACCTGCCTGCCCGCGAACGAGGTGGCCTGGACGGACCTCGAACTGGTCTTCGGCGAGCGCGGCGATCCCGCGCACTGCTGGTGTCGGTGGTTCAAGGCCTCGGCGGTGGAGTTCCGGGCGATGCCGAACGACGAACGCCGCGAGCGCTTCCACCGGGAGACCGGCTGTGACGACTCCGCGGCACGCACGACGACCGGAGTGGTCGCCTACCGTGACGGCGAACCGGTGGGGTGGGTGGCGGTCGAACCCCGGCCCGGGCTGGTTCGGCTGCGCGGCGCGAAGGTGCCGTGGAGCGGGCGTGACGAGGACCCCGACGACCCGGCGGTCTGGGTGGTCTCGTGCTTCGTCGTCCGGCGGGGCTTCCGTCGGCAGGGCGTCAGCCGCGCGCTGCTCGGCGGGGCGGTGGACCACGCGCGTCGATCGGGTGCGACGGCGGTCGAGGGGTACCCGACCGAACCGGCTCCGGGTGCGACGGACGGCGGCGGCGCGATGTTCGTCGGGCCACGGTCGGTGTTCGCGGCGGCGGGCTTCACCGAGGTGTCGCACCCGACGCCGCGTCGCTGGGTCTACCGGAAGGACTGCTGACGACCAGGCCCGTGACCGCTCAGACGGTCGCGGCGGCAGACGCCCAGCCGACCCGCATCCGTGCGACCGCGCGGTCGAACCCGGCGAGGGGATCGGCGTCGTCGCGGAGGAGCGACTGCAGCTGCAGCCCTTCGTAGAGGGCGACGAGCTGCTCGGCGGCGTGCCGGGGCGAGGTCCCGCGCGGCTCCCGTCCGGCGACGACGTCCCGCACGAGGGCGAGCGTCACGTCCTCGAACGAGCGGGTGTACTGCCCGCGGAACCAGCCGGCCGCGGGGTGGTCGGGGCTCGAGGCGGCACTGAGCAACGCGACCCGGAGCCGGACCAGTGCGGGGTCGTCCCGGCCGACCTCGAGTCGCGCGCGGAGGTACGCGACCGCGCCCGAGCGCTCGGCGACGACCCACAGCGCACGACGGCTGCCGTTGTTCCACCGGTCCATGACGGCGACCACGAGGAGCTCCCACAGCGGGTAGACGCGTCGGACCTCGGCTTCGGGGACCTCGGCGTGGGCGGCGACCTCGGCGGGACCGACGGTGTGGAAGTCCGACGCGCGGTACGCCTCGATGGCGCCCGTGACGATGCGGGCGCGCAGGTCGGCGTCGGACTCGGGCATGCCGTCGATTCTCCGGGGGACCCGGCGGCCCCGCGAGTCGCCAGTTCAGGGGTGGTACCAGGCGCACCGCGCCGGCCCCGCCGGAGAGGAAGGTACCAGGCGCCCCGTCAGCCCCGCCCCGCGGACCGCCGCCACGCCAGCACGAGGCCGCCCGTCAGCCCCGGTCGAACGTCAGCGTCTCGTCGTCCGCCGCGGTGACCCGACCGGTCCGCGCGAACTCCGCCCAGATCGCCCGGAAGGCCCGCCCGCGCCGCTCGACCTCGGGCCAGTCCCGCTGCGGCACGAAGCGCGAGCCGGCCCAGGCCTCGCGACCGCCGAGCAGCAGCGGCAGGTCGCTCATGTGCACGGCCCCGGTCGGCTGCACGGTCACGCCGCGGTGCAGCCGGTACGAGGTCGCCCGACCACCGGCGGCCCGGTGCCGTGCGGCGAACCGACGGACGTCCCGCCCGTAGATGACCTCGGACAGCGGGCGCACGAGCAGCCAGCGCAGCAGCGGTCGCACGGCTCGCACCCGGGCGAGTGATCGCAGCCCGGGGATCAGCGGCACGTACATCGCGGTCTCGTCCGCACCGGAGCCGATCAGGACGTCGACGTCCGGAGCCGCGTCGCGCCAGGCCTGCCCGGTGTCACGCTCGGCGGGGAGCGGCGCGAACCCGTACTGGGTGCCGTAGGGCATGCCTCCGGGCAACCCGAAGGGCGCTGCGGCGCGGCTGCCGAGGGCCTGGCGATCGAGCAGCTCGTCGAGCGGGGTGTCCGGGAGCACGGCCCCGACGGCCCGGACCATCGCCCGGTTCATCCGCGCCCGACCCCGCGACAGCCCGAGCGGTGCACTCTGGACGATCACCCGCCGGAAGAGGCCGGCTGCTCCGTCGCTGATCATGAGGTGGGCCGCGGCGTCGCCCCCGGCGGACTGACCAGCCACGGTGACGAGGTCCGGGTCGCCACCGAAGGCCGCGATGTTCGCCTGCACCCACCGCAGCGCCTCGACGAGGTCGAGCAGCCCGAGGTTCGCCGGGACGGTCTCCCCGTCGCCGAGGAACCCGAGCACACCGAGCCGGAACGTCACCGAGACGAACACGACCCGCTGCTCCGTGACGAGGTCGCGCGCGTCGTAGATCGGCAGGTCACCGCCGCCGATGACGTAGGAGCCGCCGTGGATCCAGACGATGACGGGCAACAGCTCGCCCGGCCGGGCGTCGGCGGGCAGCGTGATCGACAGCCGCTGGCAGTGCTCGTCGACGGCGAGGCCCTCCACCGGGTGGAGCAGCTGGTCGACGAAGGTCGCCTGCGGCTGCGGCGCCACGGGCGACGGGGTGGTCGCCGGGAACGGCTCGGCGAACGCGGGGACCGGCTCCGGGACGGCGAAGCGCTCGGCACGGGCGTAGGGGATGCCGAGGGCCCGGACGACACTCCCGTCCGCGACGCCGGTGATGCGTCCGGCAGGTGGGTCCCAGGTCAGCGAAGCGGCGTCGAGCATCCGTCCACGCTAACCAGCGTGACCAGTGGACGGCCTGGAGGCGCGGTGCGGGCCCGCACCGCGCCTCCCGTCCCGCAGTCCCTCCGTCAGTCGCGGCGCACGACGGGCCGCAACGAGCCGGACGCGGCGAACGCCGCGACGAACAGCACCGCCACCAGCCAGAGCGCGCTCAATGCGCCGACGTGCTCCGCGATCGCACCGATGACGGGCGGCCCCGCGAAGTTCGCGAAGTACCCGATCGAGGCGACCACGCTGACACGGGCCGCCGGGTTCGGGCCGCTCTGCGCCGCCGCCGACATCCCGAGCGGGAAGCCCATCGAGACACCGACCGCCCAGAGCACGACGCCCACGAGCGTGAGCCACCAGCTCCCGCCGACGATGAAGAGCACGGCGCCGACGATGCCGAGCGCGGTCGTCCACCGCACGGTCCGCACACGTCCGAGCCGGTCAACGACGGGGCCGGCGAAGACACGGGTGGCCGCCTCGGAGACGGCGAACACCGTGAAGAACAGCGCACCGACGGCCGCGGTCTGCCCGTGCCCGTCGGTGGTGGCGAGGGCGAGCCAGTTGTTCGCCGAGCCCTCACCGAGTTCGACGCCGAGCATGACCACCCCGATGAGGAGCAGTCGGACGTCCGCCCACCCTCGTGCCCACTGCCGGAGTCGCTGCCGGGGTGTGAGCGTCGTGTCGTGTTCCTCGGCACGGGTGCCGTCCGGGATGCCCCGCATCGCGAGCACACCGACCACGAGGATGACGGCGGCCTCACCGAGGAGCTGCGCCGACGGGGTGATGCCGAGCCACGCGCAGAGGGCGGCGATCCCGGCGCCGAGGGCCGCGCCTCCCGACCAGGCCGCGTGCATCAGCGGGAGCAGCGTGCGACCGGCGAGCGCCTCGATCGCCGTGCCCTCGACGTTCGCCATCACGTCCAGCGAGCCGATGCCCGCGCCGGCGACCACGAACCCGACCGCTGCCAGCGGGACGGAGTGGAGCGCGGCTGCCGTCCCGATGACGGCGATCGCGACCGGGACCAGCACGACCACCGCGGTGAGCGCCCGGCGCCCGCCGAGTCGGCGCAGCAGCGGGGCCGCGCTGAGCAGGCCGCCGATGGACCCGATCGTGACCCCGCCGAGCATGAGCCCGATGGTCCCGACGTCCACACCGAGCTCGAGCCGGAGCTCGGGCAGCCGCGGACCCCACGCTGCGAGGCTCACCCCACCGATCGCGAACGCGATGACGATGGCGTTCCGCCACCCGGCGAGCTGTCTGCGGTCCTCGTCGACCCCGAGCTGGTGCATCCGGCTATCGAACCCGCTTGATGGGGATCACCACAAGGGCGCCGAGGAGTGCGACGACACCCGCGGCCCAGCACATGAGGACGTAGTTGTCGGCGTGCGAGCTGCCGATCGACAGGAAGAAGAGCGAGATCGCCGGCGCGAGTGACTGGGGCAGCGCGTTCGCGATGTTGATGACGCCGAGGTCCTTGCCGGGACGGTCGGCGTTCGGGAGCACGTCGACGACGAGTGCGGTGTCGATCGCGGAGTAGATCCCGTACGCGAAGCCCATGATGACCTCGGCGACGTAGAAGCCGTTCACGGTCTCGGCGTGCGCGAGGACGACGAGGCCCACCGCGAAGAGGGCCGTCGAGCCGCCGACGAACACCTTGCGGCGACCCAGCTTGTCGGACGCCCACCCCGAGAGCGCCGCGCTGACCAGGAGCGCGATCGTGTAGAGCAGCACGCCGAACGCGACGGCCTCGGTGGCCTGCTTCGCGTCCTCGATGCCGATGTGCTCCTGCATGTAGAGCAGTCGGTACGTCGTGAACATGAACGTCGCGAGGATGATCAGGAAGCGCGACCACCACGCGAACGCGAAGTCCGGGTTCTTGATCGGGTTCGTCCAGAACGACGAGATGAGGTTGAGGAACGTGAACTTCTTGAGCGTGTACGTCGGCAGCTCGTCCCGGGCGACGACCGCGTAGACGGCGACGAGGATGATCGCCAGGATGCCGGGCGCGATGAACAGCACGGGCAGGTTCGCGACGAAGAACACCGACAGGTAGGTGCCGGCGAGCACGGCGAGGTTCTGCGCGAGCGCGATGATGCTCGACGACCGGCCGCGCTGGAGCTGCGGGACGTTGTCGGCGAAGCTCGCCAACAGGGTGGCGAGGGTCGCGTTGGCGGCGAGCTGGGCGAGCAGCCACGCGAGCGTCAGGTTGAGCACGTCGGGTGCGTAGGCGATCCAGGCGAGTGCGATCGCGAAGACGACGACACCGCTCATGAGCCACGGACGACGCCGGCCCCAGCGGGTGCGGGTGCGGTCGGACAGCGCGCCGGCCAGGGGGTTCATGATGAGCGCGCCGAACGCACCGATCGGCAGGACGGAGCCGATGACGTTCGCGGCGTCGTCCCCGACGAGGGCCTGCGCCTTGAGCTGCATGCTCACGTAGACCGGTGCCATGAGCGCGACGAAGAGGCCGAACTGTCCGAGGAACAGCGCGATCTGGTAGCCGATGCCCACCCGCATCGTGCTGACCGGCTGCGTGATGCCCTCTTCGGGGTTCAGCAGTGCCGGGCTGCCGGGTTCGGGTGTGCTCATGACGCCTCCTTGAGTCGATGCTTCGCCGTCCAAAACCATCTTGCGCACGGTTTTGACTGGCTGAGCATACATCGACAGGTGTCGTTCATGCAGCGGCGTGCGTCACGGAGCGCAGCAAAAACTACACACCGGGTGGTTTTTGGGGTAGCGTCGTCATCGATCTCGCCGTGGAGCATCGCTCCTCGACGGACTGCGACACCCGGTGCTGCGACACCCGGTGCCGCGACACCCAGTCAGGACCGAAGGAGCCTCACGCAATGCCCACCACCTCTGTGCAGCTGTACTCGCTGCGCGACGCCATCGCGGAAGACCTCGACAAGGCGATCGCCCGTGTCGCCGAGATCGGGTACGAGAACGTCGAGCCCTACGCGTTCGTCGAGCGTGCCGCGGACCTCGAGCGCGCCTTCGCCGCCACCGGCCTGAAGGCCCCGTCCGGCCACGTCGCCGTGATCGACGCCGAGGACACCGCCCCGATCTGGGACGCGGCCGAGCGCCTCGGCATCCAGACCGTCATCGACCCGTTCATCCCCACCGACCGCTGGCAGACCGCCGACGACGTCGCGAAGATCGCCGAGCGCGTCAACGTCCTCACCGCCGAGGCAGCCTCGCGCGGCCTCAAGTTCGGCTACCACAACCACCAGTGGGAGTTCACGAACAAGGTCGACGGCCGCACGGTCTACGACCACTTCGTCTCGCAGATCAGCCCGGAGACGGTGCTCGAGCTCGACACCTTCTGGGCCACCGTCGGTGGCGCCGACGCCCCCGCCGTCCTGAAGTCACTCGGCGACCGCGTCGTCGCGATCCACGTCAAGGACGGCAAGGTCGACGGCGACATCCTCACCGCGCTGCCCTCGTCCGAGAGCGCACTCGTCGTCCCCGAGGCGCTGCAGCGTGCCTTCGAGAACCAGACCCCCGCCGGTCAGGGCGACGTCGACGTCCCGGCCATCCTCGCCGCGGCGCCGCAGGCCATCCGCGTCGTCGAGTTCGACGCGTACTCCGGCGACGTCTTCGAGGGCATCACCGAGTCCCTCGCCTGGCTGAAGGACAACGACAAGTGACCCGTGTCGGGATCGGCATCATCGGTGCCGGCAACATCTCCACGCAGTACCTGGAGAACCTGACCAAGTTCGCCGACGTCGAGGTCCGGTTCGTCGCCGACGTGCTGCTCGACCGCGCAGCGGCCCAGGCAGCGGAGTACGGGGTCGGCGCGTCCGGCTCGGTCGAGGAGCTCCTCGCCCGCGACGACATCAGCATCGTGATCAACCTGACGATCCCGGCGGCCCACGCCGAGGTCGACCAGCAGATCATCGACGCCGGCAAGCACGTGTGGAGCGAGAAGCCGATCGCGACCGACCACGAGTCGGCCGCCGCGGTGCTCGCCTCCGCTGCGTCGAAGGGACTCCGGGTCGCGACCGCGCCGGACACCGTGCTCGGCGCGGGCATCCAGACGGCGCTCCGTGCCATCGCCCGCGGCGACATCGGCGAGCCGCTGACCGCGACGACGCTGTTCCACGTGCCCGGACCCGAGGCGTGGCACCCGAACCCGGACTTCCTGTTCGCCGAGGGCGCCGGTCCCCTGTTCGACATGGGCCCGTACTACGTGACGACCCTCGTGCACGCGTTCGGCACCGCCAGCCGCGTGCAGGCCGTGTCCTCGAAGTCGCTCGACCGTCGCACGATCGCGTCCGGCCCCCGCGCCGGCGAGACGTTCCCGGTCGAGGTCCCCACGCACCACGCCGCCCTGATCGAGTTCGCCGGCGGGCAGTCCGCCCAGTCGACGTTCTCGTTCCAGCACGCGCTGCCCCGAATGGGCTTCGTCGAGATCAACGGCACGCTCGGCACGATCTCGCTGCCGGACCCGAACACGTTCGAGGGCTCGTCGCAGCTCTGGCGCTACGGCCAGGAGGAGCCCGAGACCCTCGAGGCGATCGGCTCCACCTGGGGCCGTGGCACCGGGGTCGTCGAGCTCGCGCGCGCCATCGCCGAGGACCGTCCCGAGCGTGCCTCGGGTGCGGTCGCGCTGCACGTCCTCGACGTGCTGCTCGGCATCCGCGACGCGGCGGCGTCGGGTTCCGCGGTCGACATCACGTCGACGGTGGACCGTGTCCCGCCGCTGCCGGAGGACTTCGATCCGTCGGCTGCGGTGCTCACCGCGTAGCTTCTGCGCTCCGCAGGACGGCCGGCTCCGACAGGGGCCGGCCGTTCTGCGTTCCACGAGGGCCAGGAGGCGCGGCGCGGCTCCGATGCGTCGGCTACGGCCGCGCGGTCGCGAGCCGCTCGTGGAACGTCGGGCCGGAAACCGGCAGAACTCGGCCTCCGGCGGTCTGTATCGACGACTCACACGAGGTCCAAGAGGTCTAAGCGCGCGCCACCACAGGAATGCGCGTCGCGAGCAAAGTACTCGGCCTCGTGTCGATCGTGTTCGGCTTCACGTTCGTGCTCCCCCTGATCGATTTCATCCTCGGCATCGTAGGGCTCCGCTGGAAACCCCTCTGAATCAATTCATCGCCAACTGAAAGATGAAAGCTGTCGCCGAAAGTGCAATGACTAGGCCGAGAACAACCCAAGTGCCCGGAGTGACTGGCTTTTGCGGTTTACCCTCGACGCGATCTCGTGCAGCATTTCCCCATCGAGTTGCACGAAATGTTATCAAAGCAGCAACTATCACCAAAACGATGATCCCAAGGACAGCGGTCATCGAACAGCCTTTGCGATTTTGCCAACGGTGAGGAGGAAGTCTCCATAAGCCACACCATTTCCCGCTCCTACTGAAACGGTGTCACTAATATATTGAGTGCCTGCATTGATCGCACAACCCACGGCCGCCTCGCCAAGTGCTGTGGCAGGCGTGTAAGAAGTTCCCAATGCAAGGCCGATCCCAAAGCTGGTCGTCGCTCCCAACGCACATCGTAGTCGTGCGTGACGGCAGCCATGCTGCGAACGGCCTGGTCCATCGCCCGCGCACGCCATCAGCGCCGTGCAAATACGGAACGCTCCTCCGCGCAGCCTCGCGCGGCCCACACTCCCAATGCACTCATTCTTTTCCTAGGTTGCGCCGACGCACGAACAGGAAAACCGTCCCCCAGATTGCAAATACGAAAGCAAGAATAAAGGAAATTACTGAGAATCGCGCCCAGTTTGCGTTCACAAGCGGCAGGACAATAAATAGAACTGATAAGAAGTATGTGCATATGGTCACAAGGAGACTCAGAGAGGCCCTTCGATCCATCGCTGATCTTGCCATATATTCCCCTTACAGGAAGAGAGCTGCTCCGCCGACTGCAATGCCGCCCGCAAGGGCGCCGATCGCGGCACCTTGCCAGAGTCGAGTCCCGACTTGCCCAGCACTCTCACCTTCAAGCACGCCCACTGATGCGTTCCCAACGGCCGTTCCAACGGTAGAGCCTGCGACCGCACCCAGTGCGCAACCAGTGCCGAGCGTCTCCGCACCCGTCGCTACGCAGATACTTCCTGCGACAGCTACTCCGACTACTCCACCAATGACGGTACTTGCAAGATCTTCACCGAACCCACGGCCCGTTGGATCCGAGGAATTGATCGGGTCATCGCCTGCAAACGCGTAGCGGTTCGCGTTGGATGGGCTGAGGGGTGCGTCGAGGGTGTCGCGTTCAATCCACCCGCCAGTCGCGCTGTTCTGCCACCGGTACCCGAACTTGGTGAGCCCGTTCTCGGTGCTGCTTGAGCGGAGCCCGGCCTTGAACCCGTACGGGTTCTGCAGCCACTGCGCACTCGTGCCGCCGTTGACGGTTTCGGCGCCGTAGGGGTCGTAGGAGACGGTGTACGCGGTGTTTCCGGTGTCCGCGATCGCTGCTGCGGGGTTCCCGACCCCATCGATGACCCACATGCTCGTGACGCCATCGGTGGTCTGCAGGTCCATCGGCTGCCCGGTCGTCGGGTCGCTGATCACCGACGCAGTCCCCGTGCCGGCGACGGTGCGGCTGGTGATCACTGGGACGCCGTTCTGGTCGGTGGTGCCATACGTGTAGTCGTACTCCGCTCCTCCGTCCGTGGACTGCTTGAGGAGCTTGTTCATGTCGGCGCCGGCGTACTCGTACCGGGTCGTGACGCCGTTCTTCGTCGAGGTGGTCAGCTGCTGCGCGTCGTTGTAGGTGAACGTCTCACCCGGTGCTGCGGTGAGGTTCCCGACCCCGTCGTACGCGTACCCGGCCGAGGTGATCTGCCCGACCGCGTTGTACGTCAGTGTCTGCGAACTCGTGGTGTCACCGGTCTGCTTCGCGGTGAGCCGGTTCCCGGCCGCGTCGTACGTGTACGCCCACGTGACATTCGTTGCGCCGCCGGCCTGCGTTGCCTTGGTGAGGCGACTGTTCGAGTCGTACGTGTACGACGTCGTCTGCCCGGTGGTGTTGTCCTTGACCCACTGGATCTTGTCGGTGTCGTTCGCACTCTTCACCGCAGAGCAATCACCACCAACGGCGATGCCGGTGATGTAGCAGTACGAGTCGTCGACAACGGCCGTGGCCTTGTCGCTGCCCTGCCACGCCTGGACGCGAGTGATCTTGTTCGACGCACCGTAAGTGATGTGCTGGTGGGCCTGCCACGACGTCGGATCCTTGGTCGGGTCCGCATTCGCGGTCGCGTTCAACCACACGTCGGTGCGGCGGCCGTGGTCGTCGTTGGTGTACAGCTGCTTCGCCGTCCCACCGTCGCCGGTCGGGTACGTCGTCGCGGTGAGCACGTTCGCCGCGTCGTAGTCGTGCGTGACCGTGCCGTGCTGATCGGTCACCGCGTGCGTGTTCCCAGCAAGGTCGTACCCGTACGACACGGTGCCGCCACCAGCGGTGTTGACCGTGGAGATGAGCCGGTTGCGCTGGTCGAACGTGTTCGTCACGGTGCCGGTCGCGGACTGCTGGGTGAGCTGGTTGCCGTTGCCGTCGTACGTGTTCGCCACCGTCAGAGCACTGTCGGCGAACGTCGTCGTCAGCAGCCGGTCGTCGTTGTCGTACGTGTACGAGGTGACGCCGCCACCACCGTCGGTGTGGGACGAGACGCGGCCGAAGTCGTCGTAGGCGTACTTCTGCTGTCCGACCGTGTTCGCCGGTGCGTCGATGGTGAACAGCTGGTTGTACTGGTCGTAGCCGTACGTCGTCTTGACCGTGTTCCCGGGAGCGGTCGCGGACTTCACCGCACCCCACGCGTACTTGTCCCCGTCCTTCTTGTTGTTGTACTCGAGCTTCGCCTCAGCAGCTTCCGGACCGCTGCCGGTGCCCGTCGACGTCTGGTTCCCGGGACCGTCGTACCCGTACGTGGTCTTGTTGCCGGAACTGTCCGTCGTGGAAGCCGGCAGATACGCCGTCGGCGACTGCGTCCCATACGTCGCGGTGTTCGTGCTGCCAGAGGCAGACTGCGACTGCGTCAACGACTGCCCGTTGTTGCCGTCGAACTTGTTGTTCGTCGTCGACGCGCCCGTCCCGGACCCGACCGTGGAGCTCAGCACGCCGTTGTTCGTGGACTTGTACGTGCGCGATTGGTCACGGCCGGCCGCGTCCTTGACGTCGGTGACGAGGTCGTTCACGTCGAGCGTGTACGTGGTGTGGTCCGCGGTCGCGACGGGCTGCGACTGGTTCGAGCGGGGGTCGGCGACCTGCGTGGTGTCACCGTCCGTGTACGCGAAGCGGGTCACCGCGGTCCCCGGGGATCCGGCGGTGGTGTTCGCCTGCGACACCTTCGTGACCCGCTTGGTGGAGTCGTACGTGAACGAGGTCACCCCGCCGGTCGGTGCGGTGATCGAGGTGAGGTCCCCGCTCGTGTACCCGAACGTGGTCGTCGCTCCGGTCGCGTCGGTGTACGTCGTGATGTCACCCGCGGCGTTCTTCGTCCACGAAACACTCCGCGACGACGAGCCGGAGGTCTGCGTGAACGTCGTCTTCCCGTTCGCGTACGACACGTTCGCCGTCTTCGCGCCATCGGTGCCGGCAGTGGAGACCAGGGTGCCGAGCGAGAACTTGTCCGCCGCCACGTTGAAGCTGACCTGGTTGCCGTTGCGGTCGTTGACCGACTTGGGCTGGCCGCCGAGGGTGAAGTGGATGACCTGGTTCGTCGTCCACGACGTCAGCGTGTACTCCCGCGTGTCGGTGTTCGCGACCCGCGCCAACGTCATCTGCAGGCCTGGCGGGGACGTGAACGCACCAGCGGTCCCGGTTGGCTTGAACTGCCACGCCGTCCCGACCGCGTCCGTGTAGACCACACCCGCGGCGTTCGCCGACAGGTCCCCCGCACCCGCGAGGGCGTACTGCCACCGGTTCGCTTCCATCGTGTTGCTGTTCGCCGTCGTCGTCGACCGCGAGTTGTACGCAGCACCGATCGTCGTGCTCTGCGTCACACCCGGCAGCGTCAGCGCACTGGTTGTGACCAGCAGGTTGCCGGTGCCGACGTCGACGCTGGCGTTGGTCTGGTCCGAGATCGGGAACGGCAACGTCGTCGCGGACGTCCGCTGCCCGGTGACGTTCGTCGACACGGGTCCACCCGGCAGCCAGTTGTAGGTGCCCTGCAGGTCGAGCACGAAGTCCGTGGTCCCCGAGGAAACGTTCTGGATCCGCACCTTCCCGTTCGACCCCACGGGCAGGATCGCCGTCGTCGTCCGGATCGACGACGTCGGCGCGTACCCGATGACCGCCCCGGTGGGCTCGGAGGAACCGTCCGCCCATGCCTTCGCGTACCCGCCGGTCGTGCCCGAGTGGATCGCCGTGACCGTCACCGCGACCGCCGACAGGCCACCCTCGACCGTCCCGATGCCAGCAACTCCCGCGACCTGCACCGCGACCGACGCATTCGCCCCGACGCTCGAGGACGTGCGGGTGTCGACGATTCGGCCCGTTCCCGGAGTGAACCCGCCACCCGGATTGCTGGGAACGAAGTACCCCTGCACGTCGACCTGCATCTGCACCGTGCCGCCGTCGGGAGCGTTGTCGATCGTGATCTTCCCATCGGAGCCGACTGCGACCTGCGCGCTCATCGCCGTGGTCAGCTTCGTCGACGGGTAGTTCAACGACCCTGTGCTCTTGGGTCCATCGGACGGCGACGGACGCACCCACCCGGCCCCACCGCCGGTGTTCTGCACCACGACACTGACCGCGACCGCGGCCGCGTTCGTCGGAACGCCGCCCTTGCCGGTGACCTGGAACGTGATGCTGTCCCCGCCCGACAGGGCACCCTGCCGCACGTTCGTGCCGTCCGCCGTGTTCGCGATCCGGGTCCCGGACAGCGGCACGAACCCGCCAGCGCCGACACCGTTCGCCGTGGACGTGTAGTAGCCGGTCACGTCCAGGATCACCCGCGACTGCGCAGTCGTCGTGTCGATCCGGATGGATCCGTCGTCCCCGACCGCGAGCAGCGACGTGTTCGACGTGTTCCCCGCCACTCCGCTGCCGTAGATCATCAGCAGCGTCGGCCCGTCGCTCGACTCCGCTCGACCCTTCAGCTGCCCGGTGCCGTTCGCGTCCGCGACCGTCGCCAGCACACTGATCGCGCCGACACCGTCAGCGGGGATCCCCTTCACCCCGGCGACCGGCACCGTCGTCGACGACCCGGCAGGCGTGGCGCCGTCGAAGATCCTGGCGTTGGTCGGCAACGGCACGAACTGCCCACCCGTACCCGTCACGACCGCCTGCGCCGGAGCAGGTGGCGAGACCACCGCCAACAACGACCCCAGCAGCGCCACCAGCGTGACGACGGCCAGCACGACCCAACGAGAACGAACAGACAACGGCGACGTCGCGAACACGCGCAGAACCCCTCAACAGGTCACCACCAGCGAATCCGCCCCCATGACGGCACTGTGCAACCACACAGAACGCTACGGAGCATCCCTCACCACTGCTCCCCCACTACAGGGGGTAGAAAGTTCCGCGCCCGAACCGATAAGGCTCCGGCACTAACGGATCACGAGGTCGTCGAGCCGAGCACGAGTGTCCGTGATCCGGACACCGCTCCTCGTGGCGGACCCGTTGAAGCCGTCCGCGCTGGAGTACACGGCGGGACCGTCGACGTAGACCTTGATCTTCGCGCCGTCGGCCCGGACCCGCACGGTCGAGCCCGGCTTGACCTCGCGGCTCAGGGCCTTGCCGATCTGGATGAACCGCCCGTTGACCCGCTTGTAGACCTTCGCGTTGCCCTTGCCCGACCCGTGGACGTCGAGCACGAAGTAGTCCTTGGCGCTGCTCAGTCGCCACACCGGCCCCGCACCCTTCGAGGAGATCGCCGTCATGGTGAGGCTGATGTCGACCGCAGCCTTCTTCGTGTCGACGGTGGCCGCGGATTCACGAACGGCCCCGCTGCTGGCTCGGTAGGCACGGCCACCAGAGATGCCGTACTTCACTCCGCCGACCGTGGAGTAGGACCGGCCGTGCAGGTCCTTGCCGAGTCCGGTGATCATGTCGGGCCGGTTGAACGAGTCGTAGCGAACCGCCGGCGCCGGCGTCAGGACGTTCTGCCCCTCACGGAATCGCACACCGCTCAGTGCTGAGGTGATCGCCTCGGTGATGTGCGCCTGCCCGACGTCGTTCGGGTGCTGCCCGTCGGGCCCGATCATCGTCGCCTTGTTCCATCCGGTGAAGGCATCGGCGATGATGACCGATCCGTCCTTCGGGTACGCCGCGACGACACTGCGGAGGTAGCGGTTGTACCGGACGACGTCAGCGTCGGTCGGGGGTGACGGGTACCACGCGTAGCCCTTCGTCGTCGACGGCGTGTCGAGCACGATGACGATCGTGGGTGGGAACGGCCCGGTTCCCCGCACCCAGTCGATGAAGCCCCGGACGTTCGCCTTGAACGTGGCCTCGGGCACGTGGCGGCCGACGTCGTTCTGGTTCCCGAGGTACGAGACGACCCCGTAGTCGCCGCGGTTCCACGTCGAGCGCGCGCGGTCGAGGATCTGCGCCGTCGAGGCCCCGCTGATGGTCTCGTTCGACCAGAGCGTCGGATCCGCGCCGAGGCTCGTCCGGACCATGGACGGGTACATCCGGCTCGGCACCGAATCGGAACCGAGTTGCACCTGTCCGAACGAGTGACCGTACGCGGCGTACCGCACACCACGCAGCGCGTCGTTGCCGGGCGACGGAGCGGCCTGCACACCGCTCGGTAGGAGGGCACCGATGACCGCGAGGACGGCAGTGGCCGCCGTGATCACGGCAGAGCGGTGGCCACGGGTCGTGCGCATGTTCGTCCCCCTCCGGACGCCCCATGCGCCGCGACAGATACGGGCGCATCGATCGCACCCCCGCCTACGCTAGGGCAGAAACAAGCTCACCTTCTGCTCCCCGTTCGCGTGACACGCAGAGGAACGGGGCAACGCACCGCCTAGAGATGACGACCGGACCGGACCGGTGGGTCGGGCGAGCGCTACCGGTCGCGGGCTGCGAGCCACTCGTGGAACCTCGGGCCGACCACCTCGACGTCTCCCGCGGGCAGGAGCGCCCCGTCCCGGAACGCCCGGCCCGTACGGCCCGGGATCGGCATCGGGACGGGCACCACGCCCGGATGCGGCAGCGCCGTCGTCATCGCCCACAGCGACGTCGTCTCGGGCCCGGCGACCTCCACGACCGGCGCGGTCCGCCGGCCCGTCGCGACCTCGGCGACCACCGTCGCCACCGCTTCGAGCGACACCGGAGCGATGGTCATCCGCGGCACGAGCGCGATCGGCCCGACGCGCAACCGCTCGAGGTTCTGCGCAGCGAACTCGAACCACTGGGCCGAACGGACGATCGTGGCGCCCCGGCCCGCCGCTCCCGCTGCCCGCTCCTGTGCGGTCTTGCCGGCGAAGTGCCCGTAGCCCTGCACCTCGGACCTGGTGCAGTTGAGGATGGACAGCAGCACGTGTCGCGCCCCGGACCGTTCGGCCGCCGCACCGACCACCGCCGTCGAGCGCGTGAAGAAGTCCGTCGCACGCCGCCGACTCGTCGTGAACCGTCCGGTCGCCTCGACGACGACCTCCGGCCGGACCGACGCCAGCCGATCGACCGCGTCGTCCGCGAGCACGTCGAACCCCGATGACCGGGACAACCTCGTGACCGAGCAGCCGTGCGCCCCCAGCGCTGCCTCGATCGCGACTCCGGAGATCCCGCCTCCCACCACTGCAACCCGCATCCTGCCCCCTTCGGCTCTACATCCGTAGAGAACACTACGATGGTAGAGGCGAGAGGGGAAGAGCATGGGGCGACGCGAGGACCTGGCGGACGCGGGAGTACGGCTCACCGCTCGCGGTGGGGTCCGAGCCCTGACGCACCGAGCAGTCGACACCGAGGCCGGCGTGCCCGCCGGATCGACGTCGTACTACGCGTCGACGCGGCGCGAACTGACCGCGCTCGTCGTCGCGCGCATCACGGAGCAGTTGTCGACGGAGCTGGGCGCGTTGCGTCTCCCCGAGCCGCTCGACGACGCGACGGTCGTCGAGGTCGCCGCCACGTTCCTCCAGGGCCTCGCAGAGCGGGCGGAGGCGCAAGCCGCTCGCCTGGCCCTCCTCCTGGAGCTCCGGGACGACGAAGCGCTCCGCGCACCCCTGACCGGCGCCGACCCGGTGCGCGCCGCGCTGCTCGCCACGGCGGAGGACCTGCTCGTCCGCATCGGCGTCGACCACCCCCGGCGATCCGCGGTCGACCTCGTCGGACTCGTCGATGCACTGCTGCTCTACCGCGTCGCGGGGGTCGCGCCCGTGGACGACCGAGCGGTGCTCGGCGCGTACGTCGCAGGACTGCCGCGCAACTGAACGCGCCCTCACCCACTCGCAGCTGCACCGGGCGATCGGCGGGTCCACCCCCTGCCAGGATGAGCGCGTGGGGAGACGTCGGCTCGTGCTCGGAGGGGTGGTCGCCGCCGTGCTCGTGGCGGCCGGCACGGTGACCGTGGTGTCGGTGACGCACGCGCAGACGGTGGCCGCGCGACTCCCACCCGCGAGCGCGTCCTCCGAACAGGTCCTCCGCGTCTACCTCCGCGCCGCGAAGGCACACGACTGCGGTGTCACCGAGGCCCTGACCGACGACAGCGGCGGCTCGGACACGGCCTGGTGCGGCGGACGGTCCCCGTCCTCGTGGTTCGACGACCACCCCGACCTGCTCGGCTACCGGCACATCGGGGCGGTCTCGCGACTGAGCGCGAAGGAGACGGGCCGGGCGGCGGAGGAGTGCATCCCGGTCGACGTCACCGAGACGAACATGACGGGCGCCGAACCCGGCGTGCTCCCCGGGTGGCAGTTCTGCTTCCGCCACACGCCGGCCGGCTGGCGCCTGACCGACGAGGGCTACGGCTGACCCGACGCCGTCGCCGGTTCCCGAGAGCCTCAGTCGGGGCGGACCGGTCCCGCCGCGAGATCGCCCACCACGGTCGTCCACGGTCGCGCGGTCCACGACGTCACGAGTCCCCCGGTCACGTACGGGTCCGTCGCCGCGAACGCCCGCGCACGCCCGAGCGCGTCGTCGCCGACGAAGACGATCAGCGCGGTGAACGGTCCGGCGCCCTCGCCGACCGCACCGCCGAGGAGCAGCTCGCCGCGCTCCGCCGCAGCCCAGGCCGCCCGGAGGTGCTGCTGGCGGAACGCATCTCGGCGCTCGAGGTAGTCGTCGACGTAGGTGTACTCGAGTACGGCGTGCATGGTCCTGCTCCGATCCGGTCGTGCGCGGGACCCACGGCCCCGCTGACACGAGTGTGGCAGGACCCGCGGGTCCGGTCAGCCCGCCGGCGGCACGATCTGCTCGAGCAACCGCAGCACCCGCTCGCCGTCGACCGCGTCGGGGTCGAGCAGCCACTGCACCTGCAGTCCGTCCGACGCCGCGATGCTCAGGGACGCCAGGTCGACGGGGTCCAGGTCGGCCCGGATCCGCCCGGACGCCTGGTCCGCCTCGATCAACTCCGCCAGGTCCGCCCGCAGCCGGGTGAACCGTTCCCGCATGAACTCTCGCGTGGCGGGGTGCCCCTCCTGCACGGCATCGGCCGCCAGGGTCGTGTACAGCTGCACCAGCCCCGGGACCGCGCGATTCCGCGAGGCGCTCTCCCGCATGTCCCCGATCGCGGACTTCATCCGGTCCGGTGCCCCCTGCTCGCGGACCTCGTGCTCGCGGTAGACCGCGAGCAGCAGTTCGTCGCGGCTCGGGAAGTAGTGCCGCAGCGCCGCGTGGGTGATCCCGAGGGCGTCGGCGACGGATCGCAGCGAGGACGCGTCGACACCCTGCTCGGCGACCATGCGGATCGTCTCGTCGAGGATCTGCGTCCGTCGTTCGGCACCCTTGCGGTAGCCGCGTCGCGGCATGGCCGCGTCGTCGTCGGCAGGGTGCGTCATGCGCCCAACTTACCGCTGGAAGGTTTTTTCCGGGAGGCGCGGCTCGGCGCCGTCACGGACCGCCCGGTTCAGGAGTCGTACGGCTCCGCCTCGCCGTCCGGGTCGACCGTGTACTCGTCGACGGGAGCTGGCGCGCCACCGACGAGGGCCTCGGTGATCTGGACGAGGCAGCGGGCGAGGACGTCGTTCTCCTCGGAGGACAGGTGGTCCATCACCTCGACCACGGCTTCGTGGAAGCGTGCGTAGGACGCGTCGATCTTCTTCGCCGCCTGCACCGTGGGCTCGAGCACCTGTGCCCGACGGTCGGTGGGGTGCGGGGCGCGGACGAGGTCGCCCTTCTCGACGAGCCCGTCGACGATCTTCGTCACCGACGCGTTCGAGACGTTGAGCATGACGGCGAGGTCCTTGGGCCCCATCGCCCGGCCGTCCCGGTGCGCCTGGAGCATGTACCGGACGGCGAGGAACTCGTTCTTGGTGAGACCGCTCTCCGACCGTGCCTGTTCGAGCTGCTGCTCCTCGGCGTGCTGCAGGCGGAGGAGCGCGTCCACGGCGCCCTTCGCGGCGCGCGACCGGGGTTCCCGGGCGTAGAGGTGCATGTGCTCGCGGCGGACGACGGTCAACGGCATCTGGTCGGGTGTGCTCTCTGCCTGGTGTGGATCGGGGGTGCGTGGCCTAGGCCGCCGGGACCGAGAAGAAGTCGGCGTAGGACGGTTCGGAGCGACCGGACAGGAGCGACGGGTCCTGGATGCGGCGCTCGACGTAGGCGTCGATGACGGCAGGGTCGGTCAGACCGACACGGGTGTGGGTCCCGCCGAGCCGTGCCTGTCGCGGCATCCCGGTGTACGTGCTGTGCATTGCGATACCGCCCCTCGTCGTCGTTGCTGTCCCCATCGGACGCCCGAAGTCTTTCACAACGTGAACGATCAGCAAAACGAACAATTCGTGTTCTGTACGGTTCACGCACTGAACAGTCAGCCCAGCCGAACTACATCGCTGTCATTCACGACGCACAGAGGGCATGAAAAAACCCGGCCCCAGAGGGGCCGGGTGGTATGGCATGACTCTACCAGGACTCGGGCCGTCGGATGTGGGCGACCTGTTCCGGTAGCTGCGCTCCACGCACGTCAGTGTCGGTCAAGTGGTACCACCAGTGTCCGCCGACCCCGTCATCTCGGTCGCCGGCGAGCTTGCCGGCCCGGTACCCCGGCGTCGGGTTCACCAGTCCGAGCGGCACGAGGGTCCGCACGTGCCGGACGGGGAACTCGAGATCGCTGTCGTTGCTGATGACGATCGCGGCGTCGACACGCTTCGTCAACACGTCGATGAGCAGGTGCGCCGCGACGTTGACGTCGGAGCCCTTCTCCTCGCGCCGGGCGACCGATGCCATGAAGGTCGCTCCGGGGACGTCGGCGCCGTGGGAGTCACGGACCTGGAGCGGCCAGTCGGCGCGCGTCAGCTGCGGGCGTCCCCGCCGATCGGGCGTCGCCAGCGGTGCGGTCGCGACCCGGGTGACGTAGTTGCCCATGGCGAACTCGTCGACCGCGCCGTGCCGTCGAAGCGCTCGGAGGTAGGTGTCCTGGTCGTGTTGCCCCTGCGGGTTCTCCGCACCACTCACCCGGGCGGTGCAGTAGACGACGCGCTCGATGGTGGCCGACCCCCACTGCGCACCCGGTCCGCGCAGCAGATTCTCGGACAGCGCGCGGAGATCCAGCCACCGCCAGCCCGGAGTGGAACGACCGCAGATGCTCCTCGCGCCGTAGTAGAGGTTGAACCCATCGACGTACACCCCGACTCGCATGAGCAAACGGTACGGGTCCCGCGCCGACGCCCGTGACTCCTGTGTATTTCGCCGGGGATCCCCGGCTCCGAGCGGATTCCGAGCGTTCTTTTGGCACTCGCCAGGCTCGAGTGCTAAAACATGTCGCAGTTGAGTCGAGGGGACTCAACACCAGACACGAAGGAGTTGACACCGATGACGATGAACTTCGATCCGTTCCGCGAGCTGGACCGTCTCGCCGGCTCCCTCCTCGGCACCGCGGGCCCCCGCTCGATGCCGATGGACCTCTACCGCACGGGTGACCACTACGTCCTCGACGTCGACCTGCCCGGCATCGACCCGGGTTCCGTCGACATCGACGTGGACGGCTCGGTCCTGACCATCCGCGCCGAGCGCACCCTCGGCGCTCCCGAGGGCTCGCAGTGGCTCACCCGAGAGCGCCAGCCGGGCACGTACGTCCGTCAGCTGACGCTCGGCGACGGCCTCGACGCCGAGCGCATCACGGCCGGCTACGACAACGGCGTCCTGAGCGTCACGATCCCCGTGAAGGAGTCGGCGAAGCCGCGCAAGATCGCCGTCACGACGGGCGGCGGACGCGAGCAGCTCGCCGTCGGCAGCGGGGAGTAGGAGCGGCAGCCGTGTTCGACCTCGTCAACGCCCTGGTCGCGATCGCCGCCGTGACGGTCGCGCTCGCGCTGTCCAGCCTCGACCGACGGACCGCGGTCCTGCTCGGGGCGACGGGCGGCCTCGCGGGGAACTTCCTGACGTGGCTGGCCGTCCCGTCGCTCTGGGACCGGTGGGCCGTGGTGCCGTGGGTCGCCGCCGTCGCGGGCACCGTCCTGCTCATCGCGGGGTGGAGCGCCGTCCGGGCGTACTCGGGCCTGTTCGAGCCGCCGCGGGCGGACGAGACCGACACCGGCGCGCTCCTGACGGTCGGCGGGAGCGGCCGCCGCAGCTGATCGAACCGACGACGCCTCGGGCTCGGTGCACGACGTGCGCCGAGCCCGAGGCGTTCCGGGCGTAGCGTGACGGCGTGGACCTCGAACTGCAGAACCGTGTCGCGCTCGTCGTCGGAGGGAAGGGGTACATCGGCGCCGCCGTCGCCGATCGACTCCGGGCCGAGGGGGCAACCGTCGTCGTGGCCTCCCGCAGCGCCGGCGACTCCCCCGACAGCGTCGCGATCGACACTGCCGACCAGGCCTCCGTCGACGCCGGAGTCGCGCGGGTGCTCGAGCAGCACGGCCGCATCGACGCGCTCGTCGTGACCGCGGCCCCGAGTGCCGGCACCCTCGACCCGGCGAAGAAGTCCGACCCCGAGCAGGTCCTCACCGCGATCGACGGCAAGGCACTCGGATTCCTCCGCGTCGCCAACGCGGTGCTGCCGGCCCAGCGTGAGGCCGGGTTCGGACGCGTCGTCGTGATCAGCGGACAGAACGCCTACCTGTCGGGCAACATCACCGCGTCGCTCCGCAACACCGCGGTGAGCGTCATCGCGAAGAACCTCGCCGACGAGGCCGCCGGCTCCGGCGTGACGGTGAACGTCGTCAACCCGGGGCTGGTGACGGACACCCCCAGCACCGAGGTCCGCCCCGGTGGCCCCGGCGACTCCAGCCCGCAGCAGATCGCCGACCTCGTCGCGTTCCTCGCGTCGCCGCTGTCGGTGGTGTCCGGTGAGTCGATCTCGATCGCCCACCGCGTGCTGGGCCAGATCACCATCTGACCGACGGGCGGGTCCGACAGATCGGTGCGACCTGCGGGCCTGGAGGCGCGGTGCGGGCCCGACCCGCGCCTCCAGGCCGCCACCCGGTCGCGTCGCGACGGACCAGACGCCTTCATCCGTGCGGATGAACGCGTTCACCCGTGCGCCCGATGCCCGGCGCGCCCCGCTCGGCGAGGCTCGGAGCATGGAGTCCTCGACGAAGCACACGATCGCCACCCTGCTGGTCTGCGCCGCGATCGTCACGGTCACGGCCACCGCCCTCATCGCGATGTCGCCGGTCCCGTGACCGGCGGACGACGCCCCCGTGCGATGATCGTGCCGTGACGGAACGGCGCACGTTCATCCGGCCGCTCGCCACCCGCTCGATCATCATCGACGTGGCCTGGGCGGTCTTCGCGGCGTTCGTCTTCCTGCTCCCGATCGACCTCGAGCTCGAACACGCGAGCTTCTTCGCGGTCCTCGCCGCGGCCGGGGCGATCGCGCTCCGACGGGTCTCACCGTCCGCGGCGATGCTCATGATCGTCGTCCTCGGCATCGTCCAGGTCGGCGGCGGCGAGCGGCCGTCGCTCGTCGACATCGCCATCTTCGTGGTCATCGGCACGGCGGCGGTCGTCGGCACGCGCGGTGAGGTCATCGTGTCCGGCCTGCTGGCGTTCGTTGCCGGCATCAGCGCGACGCTCTACCTCGCACTCACCGGCTTCCGGTTCCTCGTCCTCATCAACGGCCCGCGCGACCAGGCGTTCCTGGCGATGGCCGCGCCGGTGACGGCGCTCCTCGGGGTCTGGGCGGGCGGGGTCGCCGTCCGGGCCTTCCGTTCGCGGGACCGCGAGTCCGAACGCCGGGCGGACGCCGAGGCCGCGGCGTCCCGAGCCGAGGCCGTCGCCACCGAGGCCGAGGCCACCGCCACCCGGGCCATCGACGTCGCCGAGTCCGAGCGGATCCGTGCGGACATCGCCCGCGACGTGCACGACGTGGTCGGCCACTCCCTCGCCGTGATCATCGCGCAGGCCGACTCGGTGCCGTTCCTCGCCGACGAGGCCCGCATCCGCGAGGTGAGCGCCACGATCGCGAGCACGGCCCGGAGCTCCCTCGTCGAGGTCCGGCAGGTGCTCGGGCACATCGACGGCTCCGGCGCCTCGACCGACCCGGGGTCGCTCGAGGAGATCGTGCAGGGCATCCGCGAGGCCGGGGTCGACGTCGACCAGGCCGTCCGCGGGGTCCCGGTCGTGCTCGGGCCGGAGAGCGGGACCGCCGCCCGCCGGGTGCTGCAGGAGATGCTCACGAACGCGCTCCGACACGGTGCCCCCGGGATGCCGGTGACGGTGCGGGAGACGTGGCGGTCGGCCGACCTGGTGCTCGAGGTCGAGAACCTCGTCCCGACCGCCGGCACCGTCGGGACGGCCGCGCCCGGCGCCGGCACCGTCGGGACCGGCCCGGTCGCCGTCGGGACCGGCCCGGTCGCCGTCCCGCCGGTGAGCACCCGCGGGTCCGGCCGTGGCCTCGCCGGCATGCAGTCCCGGCTCACCGCACTCGGCGGGTCCTTCGACGCCGCCGTCCTCGACGACGTGTTCGCCGCACGTGCCCGCATCCCGTTCGACGTCCTTGGGGGGACCAACCGATGACCGATCCGATCCGCATCCTGCTCACCGACGACCAGGCACTGTTCCGAGCGGGCCTCCGCGTCGTGCTCGACGCCCAGGACGACATGGTCGTCGTCGGCGAGGCGTCCGACGGTGCCGAGGCCCTGGCGCGCATCCCCGAGCTGCGACCGGACGTGATGCTCCTCGACATGCGGATGTCGGGCATGGACGGGGTCGAGACCGTCCGGCAGCTGTTCTCCGGCGCGGTCGAGGGGCCGCTCCCCCGCGTGGTCGTGCTGACGACGTTCGGCCTCGACCCCGCTGCCGCCACCGCGATCCGCCTCGGCGCGAGCGGGTTCCTGCTGAAGGACACCACGCCGCCGTTCCTGTTCGCGGCCGTCCGGGCGGTGCACGAGGGGAGCTCGGTGATCGCGCCGAACGACCTCTCCCAGCTGTTCGGCGCCGACGTCGAGCACGCGCCGGCGCCGCAGCCCGAGGCGTTCCAGTCGCTGACGGACCGGGAGCGCATCGTGTTCGGCTGGGCCTCGCGCGGGTTGTCGAACGCGGAGATCGCGGCGAAGGAGTTCGTCACGGAGTCCACGGTGAAGACGCAGATCTCGAGCATCCTCGGGAAGCTCGCGCTGCGGGACCGGGTGCAGCTCGTGGTGTACGCGCACGACCACGGTCTGGCGGGCGCTCGCGACGCTTGACGCGCCGGGCGTCAAACTAGCGCTGGCCGGCCACCCGGTCGAGCCACTCGGCGAGCACTGCGCGCTCGGCGACCGACAGCACGTCGAGGTCCGACGCGACCGCCCGCAGCGTGATCGCGGCAGTCGTCACAGCGTCCGCAGTCGGCGAACCCGACGGCTCCGGCGGGCCCGCCACGAGGATCCTCCCCGACACCGCCGCGAACGCCTCGTCCGCCAGGCTCGGATCGCGTTCGTCCGCCGGTGTCGACAGGATCGCCAGCACCGCCCCCGTCCCGGCCGCGTGCACGAGGTCCACCGCCAGGCGTTCCGGGACGGCGAGCCGTCCGGCTTCGGCGACGCGCCGGATGCGCTCGGCGAGCAGTGCGGTCCCGGCGCGTGCCGCCGCCGAGCGACGTCCTCGCTCGGGGTCGCTGAGCAGCACGAAGAGGTCGGGGTTCGCGAGACCGAAGCCGATCGTCATCGACCACCCGTGCCGGAGGTCATCGACGGGATCGGTGCGCTCGTCCCGTGCAGCCCGGACCGCCTCGGCCTTGACCGCGGCGAAGGTGGACATCGCGTGTTCCGCGACGGCCTCGAGCAGGCCGTCCTTGTCGCCGAACAGTCGGTAGATCGTCGGTGCCTGCACCCCGGCACCCTCGGCGACGGCGCGCGTGGTCACCGCCGCGGCCCCCCGCTCACGGAGCATCGCACCGGCGACCTCGACGATCCGTGCCCGCGTCTCGTCTCGCTGCGTTGCCTGCTCGATCACGGAACAACGATAACAAGACAGCGATAGCAGTGTGTTACCTTCGATCACACCAATCGGTTACCAACGATACGGAGCAACCATGATCGTCATCACCGGCGCCACCGGCGCACTCAACGGCGCCACCGCGGACCACCTCCTCGAGCACCTCGACCCGTCGGGGCTCGCCGTCGTGACCCGCGACCCGAGCCGGGCGCAGCGTTTCACCGATCGCGGGGTCGAGGTCCGCCGGGGCGACTACGCCGAGCCCGACTCGCTCCCCGCGGCCTTCTCGGGTGCGGACCAGCTGCTGCTCGTCTCCTCGAACGACCCGGGCGCGGACGCCGTCGCGCTGCACCGCGCGGCCATCGACGCCGCCGTGCACGCCGGGGTGGGACGGATCCTGTACACGAGCCACCAGGGCGCAGCCCACGGCTCGCCGTTCGCACCGGCCGACGGCCACGCCGCGACCGAGGACCTGCTCCGCGCCTCCGGGGTGCCGTGGACGAGCCTGCGCAACGGCTTCTACGCGCACAGTACGGCCTGGTTGATGGGACCGTGGCAGTCGACGGGCACGGTCTCGGTCCCCGTCGACGGTCCGGTGTCGTGGACCGCTCGCGAGGACGCCGCCGAAGCAGCCGCCCGCATCCTGCTCGCCGACGAGCCGTACGACGGCCCCGTCACGCTCACCGCACCGACGGCACCGACGTTCGGCGAGCTCGCGGAGTTCGCGTCCGAGCGCTCCGGCCGCACGATCGGGTTCGAGGTACTGGGCGAGGACGAGTGGCTGGCCCGGTCGACCGCCGCCGGCCAGGACCCGCACATGGCCGGCTTCCTGCTCGGCATGTACCAGGCAGCGGGACAGGGCCGCTTCGCCGGGACCGATCCACTGCTCGGCCAGCTGCTCGGGCGTGCACCGCGACCCGTCCAAGACCAGATCAGCTGACGTCGAGCGCCGCCACCTCGTCGAGGATCGCGGCGATCGCCGCCGGGTCGTGCGCGAACCGCCCCAGGAAGAGGCCGCCGATCCGCCCCTGCCCGCGGGTGAGCAGCCCCGGTCCGGCACTGCCGCCGTAGATCACGACCGACCCGGCGAGTTCCGGCCGCGTGGCCAGGTGTTCCTCGATCCCCGCGAGTACCCCCACGACGTGCGCGTCGGGTGCCGGTGCCGGGGCACCGATGGCCCACACCGGCTCGTACGCCACGACGAGCGGCCCCGCCAGTCCGTCCGCGACCGCCGTCGAGACGGCCCGGTCGAGCTGCGCGGTCACCTCGGCGACGGTCTCCGCTCGGGAGGCACGGGTCGGCTCCCCGACGCACACCAGCGGCCGCAGGTGGTTGCGGTAGGCGGCGTGCACCTTCCCCGCGACCTCGTCGTCCGTCTCGTGGAACAGGGAGCGCCGTTCGGCGTGGCCGACCTCGACGAGGTCGACGCCGATCTCGCGCAGCTCCGCACCCGTGACCTCGCCGGTGTACGCCCCTGCGTCGGCCCACGACAGGTCCTGGGCGCCGAGCAGCACGGGAGCACCGGCGTCGGTCAGGATGCGGCGGACCGGGACGAGCGCCGGGAACGTCGGCACCACGAAAAGCGACGCGGCACCGGAGGTCACCGCGGGGTGCCGCCGGGCGACGTCCGCGACCTCGGCCGCCCACGACAGCGTCCGGGCGTGCGAGAAGTACGTCTTGAGCGACACCCCGATGGTGATCACGGCGCGACGGCCTCCACGATCAGCGCGAAGGACACCGCTCCCGGGTCGACCGTCCCGACGGCGTGCTCGGCGTGGGTCCGTGCCCGGCCCTTCCTCGGCAGCAGCTCGGCGGTGCCCTGCGCAGCGTCCTGCGCGGCGGACACCGCCGCACGCCAGGCATCGGGGAGCGCCGCACCGTCGTCGACCCGCGAACGGAGGGCCTCGCGGAACGGGACGAGCGCGTCCACCATCGTCTTGTCCCCGGGCACCGCGCCGAAGGCGAGGACCGCCTCGGTCGCCGCACCGACGGCCTCGACGACGTCCGCACCCGTCGGACGCGAGTCGTCCCCGAGGACGCGACCCAGTGCCTCCAGGGCCGCACCCCAGATCGCTCCTGATGTGCCACCGGCCTTGTCGGACCAGGCGTCGCCGGCGATCCGCAGCACGCTGCCCGCGCCGGCTCCACGATCGACGGCGTCCGACGCGGCCTCGGCGGCGGCGTGCGATCCCCGCTGCATGCCGATGCCGTGGTCCCCGTCGCCGGCCACCGCGTCGATGCGGCCGAGTTCGTCGGCCTGCTCGTCGATGACCGAGCGGACCGCGGCGAAGCCGGCGGCGACCTGGACGGCGACGGCCCGGGAGTCCTCGCTGGCCGGGCCGACCTCGTCGGGTGCCGCGTCGTCCGCCACCACGGACGGTGCGACACGCTCCGCGGGGACGGCACCGCCCTTGCGGTACGCGGGGGTGTCGGCCGGGGCGGCCCAGAGCTCCTCGAGCTCCGCGTCGACCCAGAACAGCGTCAGCGAGACGCCGGCCATGTCGAAGCTCGTGACGAGCTCCCCGACCTCGGGCTCGACGATGACGACGCCCGCGTCGACGAGCCGGCGCTGCACCGAGCGGTAGACGACGAAGAGCTCCTCGTACTTCACGCTCCCGAGCCCGTTGAGGATCGGGACGACGCGGGAGCCGGCGGCGGTGACCCCCGCCGGCAGTTCGTCGAGCAACCGGTCGACGAGCAGCGTGGCGAGTCCGTCGGCGGTCGGGACGTCGGTCTCGTCGATGCCGCGTTCGCCGTGGATGCCCATGCCGATCGCCATGCGACCCTCGGGGACGGTGAACAGGGGTTCCTCGGCGCCGGGGAGCGAGCAGCCGGAGAACGCGACGCCGAACGATCGGGTGCGGTCGTTCGCCCGCTCCGCGATCGCCGTGACGGTGTCGAGGTCGTCGCCCCGCTCGGCGGCGGCTCCGGCGACCTTGAACACGCAGAGGTCCCCCGCGATCCCGCGCCGTTCGTGCGCGCGGTCGGCGGGCGCGCTCACCACGTCGTCCGTGACCCGCACCGTGCGGACGCTGATCCCGGAGGCCTCGAGCGTGCGTGCGGCCGCGTCGAAGTTGAGGACGTCGCCGGCGTAGTTGCCGTAGCTCAGCAGCACCCCGCCGCCGTGCTCGGATGCATTCGCGACCGACGTGACCTGCTGGGCGCTCGGGCTGGCGAACAGGTTCCCCATCGCCGCACCGGCCGCGAGCCCGTGCCCGACGAGCCCGCCGAACGCCGGGTAGTGCCCGGATCCGCCGCCGATCACGAGCGCGACCGTGCCGTCCGGCAACGTGGTCGACCGGGCGACCCCGCCGTGGACCTTCCGGACCCACCGCTCGTTCGCGGAGACGAACCCGTCGGTGGACTCGTCGGCGAAGTCCGCCGGGTCGTTGAAGAGCCGGGTCATCGCTCGTCCCCCTGGGTGCGCACGTGCGTGGTGTCGAGCAGCTCGTCCGCCTTCGCACCACGGAAGTACTTCGTGCAGAAGATCATCACCGCGGCCACGAACGCCAGGACCCCGAGCGACACGATGCCGAACGCTCCGCTGTCCGTGGGCACCACGTCGTTGATCGCGGTGCGCATGATCGGTGCGACGAACCCGCCGAGGTTGCCGAGCGAGTTGATGAGCCCGATGCCCGCGGCTGCTGCGGCGCCGGTCAGGAAGGCCGTCGGGTACGCCCACGTGATCGGTCCCACCGCGAGGAAGCTCGCGACCGCCAGCGTGATGAACAGGATGCCGAGGATCGGCTGCCCGTTCGCGCCGGCCCAGGCGGACCCGAGGATCGACAGGCCGGTGGTGATGTAGAACCAGGTGCCCCAGCGTCGACGACGCCCGACGGTGTCCGCCCGCGAGCCGACGAGGTAGCAGGCGACGAGCCCGACGAGCCACGGGATCGCCGCGACCAGCCCGACCTGCCAGCCGACGTCCTGGCCGAGCAGCGACGAGACCTGCTGCGGCAGGTAGAACGTCGTGCCGTACACGGCGACCTGCAGGCAGAAGTAGATGATCGTGAAGTACCAGACGCGACCGCTGGCCAACGCCTTCCAGATGCCCGTCGGGCCGTCCTCGCTGCGGGCGGTGTCCTCGCGGGCCATCGCCGCCGTGAGCGAGTCCTTCTCCCCCGGCTCGAGCCACTTCGCCTGCTGCGGACTGTTCGTCAGGAACACCAGGGCCGCGATGCCGGCCAGGACCGCGAGCAGTCCCTCACCCGCGAACATCACCTGCCAGCCGTGGAACGGGGTGGCCTGGTCGCCGAAGCTGATCAGTCCGCCCGACAGCGGTGCGCCGATCATCTGCGAGAACGGCTGCGCCAGGTAGAAGATCGCGAACATCCGCACGCGGACCTTGTTCGGGAACCACTCGGACAGGTACATGATCACGCCGGGGAAGAGCCCGGCCTCGGTCACGCCGAGGATGAACCGCAGGATGATGAACATCGTGTCGTTCGTCGTGAACGAGAACAGCGCGGCGACGATGCCCCACGTGATCGCGATGCGGGCGAGCCAGAAGCGTGCACCCAGGCGCTTGAGCAGCAGGTTGGACGGGATCTCGAAGATCGCGTAGCCGATGAAGAAGATGCCGGCACCGAGCGCGAAGGCGGCGTCGGAGATGCCGCGGTCGACGCTCAGGGCCTCCTCGGCGAACCCGACGTTGGTGCGGTCGAGGAACGCGACGAAGTACAGGATGACGAGCATCGGCATGAGGTGCTTCGTCGCCTTGCCGATCGCCGACTTCAGCGCCGGGTCGTGCGTGGACCCGAGCGCGGGGGCAGGGGGAAGTGACACGGGTTCGCTCCTTTGCGAGCACGGTGCGGTGGGTTGGGAGGGGACGGTGCGGTGGGTTGGGAGGGGACGGTGGACCCGTCAGTGCATGTACAGGCCGCCGTCGACGTTCAGCGTCTGGCCCGTGACGAACCCGGCGTCCTCGCTGATGAGGTAGGCGATCGCGGCGGCGATGTCCCTCGGGGTGCCGATCCGCGGCAGCACGCCGTCCGCGGCCATCGCGGTCTTGCGCTCCTCGGTCAGGGTGCCGCCCATGATGTCGGTGTCGATCGGCCCGGGGGCGATCGCGTTGACGGTGACGCCCTGCGGGCCGAGCTCGCGGGCGAGGCCGCGGGTCAGACCGATCACCCCGGCCTTCGCGACCGTGTACGGGGTCTTGCTGAAGGTGCCGCCGCCGCGCTGGGCGGAGACCGACGACAGGTTCACGATGCGGCCGTAGCCGTTCCGCACCATCGACTCCGCCGCCCGCAGGCTCGCGAAGTGCACGCCGTCGAGGTTGATCGACAGCACGCGGTGCCACTCCCCCTCCGGGAGGTCGAGGTAGGCGTGCGCCGAGGACACCCCGGCGAGGTTGACCAGGGCGACGATCGGGTCGAGCTCGGCCTCGATCGTGTCGAAGGCGGCCCGGACGGCGGTCTCGTCGGCGACGTTCGCGCCCACGCCGACGGCCCGGACGCCGTGCTGCTCGCGGATCTCGGTGGCGACCGCCGCGCTGGCGTCCTGGTCGAGGTCGATGATGCCGATGTCCCACCCGGCCTCGGCGAGGTGGTGGGCGGTGGCGCGGCCGATCCCTCGGGGCGATGCGGCCCCGGTCAGGACGGCGGTGCGGTGCTGCTGTTCGTTGTCCATGGTGTTCCGCCTCAGTGGATCGGGGCCGGGCCGAGCTCGTCGAGGAGCTTCTGCATCGCGACGTAGGCCTTGTTGCGGTAGGCGACGAGTTCCGGCGTGCGGTCGGCGGGCACCTCGAGGTACCCGGCACCTGACTTCGTGCCGAGCTCGCCCGCGTCGACGTGCTGCTGCAGGGACGGCGGGGTCGCGAAGCGCTCGGGCCAGCGGGTCTGCAGCGACTCGAAGCAGAACGCGTACACGTCGAGTCCGGCCATGTCGGCGATCGCGAACGGGCCGAAGAACGGCAGGCGGAAGCCGAACGTGGTCCGCACGATGGTGTCGATGTCGTCGGGGGTCGCGATGCCCTCGTCGGCGATCTTCGTGGCTTCCTCGAACAGTGCGTACTGCAGGCGGTTCAGCACGAACCCGGTCGAGTCCTTCACCCGCGCGGACTGCTTGCCCGTGGCCGCGACGACGGCCTCGCCGACCGTGATCGCGTGCTCGTTCGTCGTCGGGTGCGGGATGAGCTCGACGCCGGGGATGAACGGCGCCGGGTTCGAGAAGTGCACGCCGAGGAACCGCTCCGGACCCACGACGGCCTCGGCCAGCGACTCGATGAGGATCGTCGACGTGTTCGAGCCGATGACGGCGTCCGGGCGGGCGGCCTCGCTGATGCGCCGGAGCGTCGCGTGCTTGATCTCGAGCTTCTCGGGGACGGCCTCCTCGATGAAGTCGGCCGAGGCGACCGCTTCCTCGATCGAGGCGGCGGCGCTGAGGTGGGCCTCCACCCGCGACACGGCATCAGCGGGGAACAGCCCGTCCGCGACGAACTGCTCCGTCTCGGTGATGAGCCGGGCGCGGTTGGACGCGGCGATCTCCGCCGAGACGTCGGCGATCCGGACGGTGTGACCGGCGAGGGCGAGGACCTGGGCGATCCCGCCGCCCATGTAGCCGGATCCGACGACGGCGATGTCGAGGGTGCTCATCGGGTGACTCCTTGCTTCGTCGCCCCGACCACCGAGGTGGCGAGGACGGAACGGATGTACTGCTGGTTGGTGGCGCAGACGCCGAGGCTGTCCCCGCCGTACTGCTCGGTCATGACGATCCCGCGGAAGCCGTCGGCGACCGCGTCGCGCAGGACCTGGCGGTAGTTGATGAGTCCGGCCTCCATGGTGCTCGGCGCACTCGTCGCCCAGCTGCCGTCGCCGGCCTCGTCCCGCGTGTAGTTCTTCACGTGGAGGTAGTTCGTGTACGGCAGGGTCTTCGCGAACAGCTCCTTCCAGTCCTCGACCGGACGGTGGAGGCGGATGAGGTTCGCGACGTCGGCGTTCAGCCCGACGTTGTCGAGGCCGATCTCCTCGACGAGTCGGACGGCGCTGTCCGCGGTCCCGAGGTACGTGTCCTCGTACAGCTCCAGCGCCATCGGGAGTCCGACGCTCGCGGCGTGCTCGCCGAGCTCACGCAGACGGGACACGGCAGCGGCACGGACCTCCGCGTCGTCCGGGTCCTTCGGGCCCTGCGCGGTCCAGAACCAGAGCGCCTTCCGCTGGGCCTCGTTGAACGGCTGGTGGAGCCCCGTCGAGAACACCTGCATGCCCCACTCGGCCGCCGCGTCGATCGTGCGGTGGGCGTAGGCGAGGTTGTCCTCCTCGTGCCCGGGCTGGACGACGCTCTTGCGCTGCAGGTGCACCGACGGGATGCCGACGCCGTGCGCCTTCGCGATCGCGAACAGCTCGTCGCGGCGGGACCGTTCGAGGTCGGCGGGCCGGATGTGGCTGTCGGCGAGTTCGGCGAGCGAGAACCCGACGGCCTCGATCTGGGCGAACACGTCGTCCCACACGGCCGGGTCCGCGTCGTGGAAGGCGACGCCGTCGCGCGTCACCTGCGGGAACCCGTGCAGACACGTCGCGATCGGCCAGGTGTCGGCCGTCCAGCTGCTGGAGTCCCAGTCTTGGTCGACCCAGTCCTGCGGTGTGCTCACGGGATGCTCCTTCGCATGTCGGGGTTCGTCGTCGAACCTCTTTCCTATAGGAAAGATACTCCGTCGTCGGAGATTCGCAACTGATCGGACCAAACCCCTCGTCCGGGGGGCTCCGAAGGAGGGCGGGCACGGAGGATCAGGACGCCCGTCCCGTTGACCCGAACCTCGGGACGGGCGTCCGCCCGGGCCGGATCAGGCGGTGTGCGACGCGTCCGCTCGCGACCGCAGCCGCACGGCGTCGATGTGGTGCCGCATCGCCGCGACCGCCGATGCCGGGTCCTCGGCGAGTGCGTCGAGGACGGCGCGGTGCTCCTGCACGGCTCGGTCGGTGTCGTCGCCACCACCCTCGACGATCTGCCGCATCCGGTGGACGCGGGTCGTGATGATCTCGGACATCTCTTCGAGGAACGGGTTGCGCGTCGCGTCGAAGACGACCTGGTGGAACTGCCAGTCGGCCCGGAAGAACCGCGCCATCAGCTCCTCGGACGCCGCACCCGCACCGATCGCGGCGATCTCCTCGGCCACGGCCGCCTGCTCGGCGAGCGCCGTCGCCAACCGTGACCGCAGGGCGGGGACGTCGCCGCGCGCAGCCAGTTCGACGGCCCCCGACTCCACGATGAGCCGGGCGTCGAAGAGTGCCTCGAGCTGGTCGCCGGCGAGCGGCGGGGACACCCGGTACCCCTTGTTGGCCTCACGCGTGACGAGCCCGGTGCGTTCGAGCTGCACGAGCGCCTCGCGCACCGGGGTCGGCGAGACCCCGAGGGAGCGGGCCAGTCCGTCGATCGACAGGCGCATCCCCGGTTCGACGTCGTGCCCCATCAGGACCTCGAGCACCCGGTCGTAGACGCGGTCGCGCAGCCCGAGCTGGGTGATGCGCTCGGTCCCGAAGCCCGGCATCGTGGTCGACATGCATCGATCCTAGAGAATCCAGGATCGCGGGCGCCTCGCCCCGCTCCGGATCAGTAGAGCGCGTCGATGCCGATCAGGTCGCCGAGGCCGAGGGTCCGCTGGCCGGTCTCGCACGTCGTCGACGCGGGCTTCATCACGAGGCCGCTCGTCGCCGCGGTGTGCCCGAGGCCGTACGCGTGCCCCCATTCGTGCGTGGCGACCCCGCGCAGGTCGAAGCGCTTCCCCGAGCAGGTCGACGCGGCGGACCAGTCGACCGACGTCGAGTACCGCTGGTCGGCCTCGACCGCGACGCCCGAGCGCGACCAGACGCAGGTCACCGCGAGGGTCCCGGCGCGCAGCGATCCCCACCCGACCATGTTCGAGCCGTCGGACGCGCCGCAGCCACCGGTGGCGGTGACGCCCATCGCGCGCTTCCGGCTGCCGAGGGGCGTGTCGTCCGCCGTCGACTTCACCGTCCGGCCGCACGCCGACGTGGTCCCGGTCCAGGCGTCGGCACCGGCGCCGATGGCTGCTGCGCCGGACACCTTCTGGTTGTTCGGGTTGTAACTCCACTCGACGGTGTTGGCCCAGCGGAAGCCGAGCTTCGTGTACGCCGTCGCGGAGCAGCTGGACGTCCCGCCCGTGGCCGCCGTCGACGACGCTCCGCCCGTGGCCCGGAGTCCGGAACCGCCCGGGAGCGTCCGGTGCGCGAGGGCGGCACGCTCCTGGCGGATGGCTGCCGGCGCCCCGGACCACTGGTCGTGCACGAGGACCGCGACGCCCGAGCGGCCGGTGTTCGTCACCGACACGTCCCCGTCGTCGGCACTGCCCGCTGCGCCGACCGGCATCGCGGAGACCGTCGTCCCGACCGGCGGCACCCGGAACTGCCGACCATCCGGCAGCACGACCGTGCCGGACGACACGGCACACCCCGACGACAGCGCAGTGACGGTGATCCGGTCCCCGCGGCAGGACGGTGCGGCATCGGCGTGCGGGACGCCGACCGACGTGGTGACGACCGCGGCGAGCGCGATCCCGAGCACGACCGCCCCTGCGGTCACGGTGGACATCCGCACGTTGTCGACCCTCCTGGTCCCCTGTACCGGCAGCCCCCTGCCGGGCGCAGTCAGTGTGCGGACCCCCGGACGGCGCGGTCAACCCCCCGAACTGGCCGTGCACACGCGCCGAGACTGTGCTCAGGGCACCCGCACGAACCGCGGCGCACCCCGCTCCCGCAACCGGAACCCGAGGTGCTGGTACAGCCCGATCGCCCCGGTGTTGCCGGCGGCGGCGTGCATGAGCGGCGTCTCGCCCCGCGCCCGGATGCCGTGCGCGACGTCGAGCACGAGGCGCCGTCCGAGCCCCTGCCCGCGGAAGTCGGCGTCCGTGCACACCGCGCTGATCTCGGTCCACCCCGGCGGGTGCAGGCGCTCCCCGGCCATCGCGATGAGGCGGCCCTCGCGCCGGACGCCGACGTACCGGCCGAGCTCGATCGTGCGGGGCAGGAACGGCCCGGGCTTCGTGCGGGCGATGAGCTCGAGGATCTCGGGGACGTCGTCCGGGGTGAGCTCGACGGCCTCGGGGTCCGGAGCGCCCTCGATGTCCTCGCCGGTGAGCTGCACACCCCCGGAACCCTCGACGGCGTGCCAGCCCTCGGGGAGGACGGCGGACGCACCGACGCCGAAGACCGCACCGGGTCCGAGCAGCGCGCGCACGTCGTCCCAGTCCGCGGCCGTCGGTCGCTCCGGGATCCCGGTCCAGACCGACACGTCGGGCAGGTACCGCGCGATGTCGCCGCGACGCTCGGCGAACCGGGCGTGCTCGCCGTTCAGGGACGCGAGCGCGGGGTTGTCGAGCAGCCGGGTCGGGGTGCCGTCGTCGGCGATCGTGAGGTCGAGCGTCCGCACCGCCGCGCCGCGGGGGTCGCCGCCGCGGAAGCCGAGGTCCTCGAGGCGGCGCCGGTCCCCGTCCTCCCAGCCGGCCGTGTCCGCGACGACGGCGGCGGCGTAGGTGTTGCGGGCGTGGTCGACGACGGCCTCGACGTCCGTCGCGGTGGTCAGGTCGACCGCTCCGGGTCGGGTCAGGTCGGTCGTCGGGGCATCGGTCGTCATGGGTCCATCCTGCGACGCCGCGGACACCGACCGCACATCGTTGCACCGCGTGACACAGCACCCGGCGCCCGCGGCCGGCCCAGGCGCTACGCCAGCCGCGCCGCCACGAACGCCACCATCCGCCGCACGAGCTCCGCGCGCGACGTGGCCCGGCGGTACTCGTGCCCCTCGCCCGCGAGCTCGAGGTACTCCACGTCGTGCGACCTCGCCGTGAGCGCCTCGACCACCTGGTGCGCCTCACCGATCGGCACGTTGGTGTCGAGCTCGCCGTGCACGACGAGCAGCGGCGCGGTGACGTCGTCGATCGCCCGCATCGGCGACAGCGAGTCGAGCAGCGCGGCGTCGTCCACGGGGTGGCCGTACTTCGTCGCGGCCGCGGAGGCGATCCACGGCTCGGTGTCCCGGTAGAAGGTCGCGAAGTCGCTCATCCCGCACACGGCGACGCCGGCCGCGAAGACGTCCGGCGTGAACGCCAGGGACGCGAGCGTCGCGTACCCGCCGTACGAGCGGCCCTCGACGGCGACGCGGGAGCGGTCCGCGTACCCGTTCGACACGAGGAACCGCGCGCAGTCCACGACGTCGGCGAGCGCGTTCCAGCGCAGCCCGAGGTCGTCCGCGTGCACGAAGTCGCGTCCGTACCCGCTGGACCCGCGGATGTTCGGTGCGAACACGGTGATGCCGGCGGCGGCGAGCGCCTGGTGCTGCGGTGAGAAGGTGGGTCGCTCCTGCGACTCCGGCCCGCCGTGCAGGTGGACGAGCGCTGCGCGCGGCTCGGGAGGCACGGCACCGACGTCGGGACCACCACCGGTCGACGACGTGGCCGGGTCCACCGCCCGGTACAGCCAGCCGGTGATCTCCAGTCCGTCGCGCGCCGCGAAGCGCTCGAGGGTCGGCTCGACCAGCGGCACCTCCGGCAGCCCGGGGACGCCGGTGACCCGGCTCCACGTCAGCGCGTTCGTGTCGAGGCGCCAGAGCTCCCGGGGCCGCAGGGGTCCCTCGACGGCGAGGAGCACACTGCGCCCGTCGCGGCTGAGGACCGGGTCGGTGACGACGTACCCGGGCAGGTCCGGCACGGGCGTCCGCGAGGCGTCGTGCGTGTTGATGAGGTCGAGTTCGCTCCGGCCGTCGACGTTCCAGACGAGCAGCAGGGTCCGGCCTGCGTCGTCGGCGTCGAGGTACTCCAGTTCGGCGTCGTCGCGCTCGGTGATCCGCCGGGGTGCGCCGCGCCAGCCGTGCGGGCCGACCGGCTGGGCGACGAGCCCGCGGCGGGGCAGGCCGGCCTCGGTGGCGACGTAGGCGACGAGCGGACTGGTCTCGCTGGCGGGTGCCGGTCGGAGGAAGGCGATCTCCGCCGAGCCGTCCGGCGAGTCGGCGAGCAGCGCGTGGCTCTCGTCGGTGAGCCGGTCGACGACCACGACGAACTCGTGGCCGCGCTGCCCGTCCCGGAGCACGACGAGGCGCTCCTCGACGCTGAGGTCGAGGATGTGGATGAGCTCCCCCACCGCGAGGTCGTCGCGGTCGCCGGAGACGGGGTCGACGAGGTACGAGCGCGCGGGCTGGTCGGCCTCGGTGGACGGCAGGGTGATGACGACCCGGTGGCCGCTGCGGCTCCACGGGCCGAGTTCGGCGTGCTGGTACCGCGACCCGGCGATCTGCGCGGCGTCGGTGCCGTCGGGTCGGACCACCCAGACCTGCTGCTTCACGCCGCCGTCGGTCGCGATGGCCACGGCGAGCCACTCCCCGTCGGAGGACCACGTCACCCGGATCACGGGGTCGTCGGACAGCCGGATCCGCACGGGCTCGGGTGCTTCGTCGCCGACGACGACGTCCTGTACGAAGACCTCGGGGGTGCCGTGCCGGTCGCTGACGAACGCGACGCGGCGGGCGTTCCGCGTCATGGTGGGCCCCCACGATCCCCAGGCCGCGACGAGGCGCTCGCCCAGGCCGGCCGCCTGCCGGGCGCGTGCCGACGGCTCGAGGTGGGTCGCGCCTCCTGGCCGCACGGCGGGCCCGCTCACCGCACCCCCTGCTGCTGCAGCCACATCTCGATCAGGCCGAGCTGCCACAGCGCGTTCGCGCCGATCTCGGTCCGCGTGCTGTTCGGGTCCTGGAGCATCCGCTCGACCGTACCCGGATCGAAGAGCCCGCGCTCCCGCGCCTCCGGGGCGTGCAACGCCTGCCGGACGCGCTCGAGGTACGGGCCCTCGAGCTGCCGGATCGCCGGCACCGGGAAGTACCCCTTCGTCCGGTCGATGACGGCGTCGGGGACGATGCCGCGGGCTGCGCGCTTCATGACGCCCTTGCCGCCGTCCGCGAGCTTGAGCTCGGGTGGGATCGCGCCGGCGAACTCGACGAACTCGTGGTCGAGGAACGGCACGCGGGCCTCGAGTCCCCACGCCATCGTCATGTTGTCGACGCGCTTCACCGGGTCGTCGACGAGCATCGTCATCGTGTCGCTGCGGAGCGCGGCGTCGACGCTGGTCTCCGCTCCCGGCACGGCGAACGCGGCGTCCACGAACGCCGAGGGCGTGTCGTCGTCGCTCCGCCAGCGTTCCCCGAGCAGGGGTTGGAGTGCCGGCCACCGGCGGTCCATGAACACCGAGCGGTAGACCTCGGCGGCCTGGTCCCGCGGGACGGAGGCGAGCGGCGGGTACCAGCTGTAACCGCCGAGCACCTCGTCCGCACCCTGCCCGGACTGCACGACCTTGACGTTCTGCGACACCTCTTCCGAGAGCAGGTAGAAGGCGACGCAGTCGTGGCTGACCATCGGCTCGCTCATCGCGCCGATCGCGCCGTCGATGCCGTCGAGCAGGCGCGACGAGGGGATGCGGATGCGGTGGTGGTCGGTGCCGAAGTGGCGCGCGACCTCGTCGGAGTACTCGAACTCGTCGCCGGACTCGCCACCGGCCGACTCGAAGCCGATGCTGAACGTGGCGAGGTCCTGTTGCCCGGCCTCGGCGAGCAGTGCCACGACGAGCGAGGAGTCGATCCCGCCGGAGAGCAGCACGCCGACCGGGACGTCGGCGACCATGCGGCGCTCGACCGCGGTGCGGAGCTTCGCGGTGAAGGCCTCCTGCCAGTCCTGGTCGGTCCAGTCGGCCTTGTCCGGGTCGCGCTCGAAGCGGGGCTCCCAGTACGTCTCGTCGCGGGAGGTCCCGTCGCGCTCGATGACCCGGACGGTCGCGGGCGGCAGCTTGCCGACGCCGGACAGGATCGTGCGGGGCGCCGGGACGATCGAGTGGAAGGTCATGTACGACGCGAAGGCGACCGGGTCGATGCTCGTGTCGACGCCACCACCGGCCAGGACGGCGGGCAGTGAGCTCGCGAACCGCACCCCGCCGGGGACCTCGGCGACGTAGAGCGGCTTGATGCCGAGCCGGTCGCGGGCGAGGACGAGCCGGCCGCTGGCGTGCTCCCAGATGGCGATCGCGAACATCCCGACCAGGTGGTCGACGAACCGGGTGCCCCACTCGGCGTAGGCGGCGAGGATGACCTCGGTGTCCGAGGTCGAGAAGAACTCGTGGCCCCGGCCGCGCAGCTCGTCGCGGAGCTGTCGGTAGTTGTAGACCATGCCGTTGTAGGCGATGGTCAGTCCGGCACGGGGGTGCACCATCGGCTGCGCGCCCGCGGTGGACAGGTCGACGATCGACAGCCGTCGGTGCCCGAGCGCGACCGGTCCGCGTGCCCACAGCCCGTCGCCGTCGGGGCCGCGGTGCACGAGGCAGCCCGTCATCCGCGCCACGGCCGCGACGTCCGGCGCCGTCCCGTCGAACCGGAGTTCTCCCGCGAGTCCGCACATCAGCTGTCCCCTGCCGTTCCGGTGATCCAGGTGTCCTTGGCGCCGCCGCCGCGCGAGGAGTTCACGACCATGCTCCCCTCCGGCGCCACCCGCGTGAGCGCGACGTCGGCGAGGTGGGTGTCGTCCGGCCCCGTGCCCGTGACGTAGACGAAGGCACGCAGGTCGACGTGCCGGGGGTCGAGGCCGGCCGGGCCGATGGTCGGGTGCGACGACAGCTGCACGACCTCCTGCCCGACCCAGCGGTCGGGGTCCGCGGCGATCGCCCGGCGCCGCTCGGCGACCTCGGGAGCGCTCGCGCTCGGACCGATCAGGACGTCCCGACCGCCCTCGCCGTCGACGGGCTTCGTCACGAGCTCGCCGACGCGGTCGAGCACGGAGAGCCGTTCGCCCTCGATGCTGGTCCGGTACGTCGGGACCGAGTCGAGCAGCGGCTTCTCGTCGAGGTAGTACCAGATGAGGTCCGGCACGGTGACGTACATCGCCTTGTCGTCGACGAGCGCGTTGCCCGGCGCGTTGGCCAGGTGCACACCGCCGACCTCGGCGACGTCGAGGATGCGCGCACCGAGGTCCGGTGCGTGCTCCGCCGCGAGCGCGCTGACGTCGCGGTCGATTCGCAGGTACAGCCCGTGCAGCACGTCACCCGTCCGCGCCTCGACGACGTGTCCGTCGCGGACGTCCAGGTCCGAGCCGGCCAGGAGGCGCAACCCGGCCCCGTCGGCCAGCCTGCGGTGCTCGAACCACGCGCCGGCGGCGGGGCCGTCGCTGATCAGCGCGATCACCGGGTCCGGTTCGCCGGTCACGGCGGTCGCGTTCGTGCGGAGCGTGTCGCGGAGGCGGTCGACCACACCGTGCGGGTCGAGCAGGTGCTCCGGCCGTGGGGCGTCCGGCACCACCTCGTCCATCAGCTCGCGGAGCGCGATGCCGTACGCGACGCCGGAGGGCGACCGGACGTTGTCCTCGAGCACGCGCCACCCGCCGAACTCGTTCCGGACCAGGTCGAACCCCATCACGGGCGCACGCACGGCGTCCTGCGGCAGCCGGGCGGCCGCCGGGTCCCACCCGTTGGCCCCGACGAACTGGCGCTCGTCCATCGCGCCGTCCGCCACGATCCGCCGGGGACCGTACGCGTCCCGGAGGAACAGCTCGATCGCGCGGGCGCGCTGCCCGAGGCCGGCGGCGAGCTGGCTCCACTCGTAGGCGCTGACGGTCCGCGGGACGAGGTCGCAGCCGAACGCCTGGACGCCGCCGTCGACCACGAAGCCGACCTCGTGCTCGCGGGTCCAGGTGTCGCGGGCGGCGCAGCGTTCGATGGTGGTCTCGGCGTCCCACCCGCGGAAGAACACCGCGAGGTCGCGGAACGCGGGGCGGGGCCGGGCTCCCGGTCCGACGGCCTCGTCACCGGCGCGGACGCGGTACGACGGCAGCGTCACGGTCGGGTGCTCGGTGCGGCCGGAGGGCGTCCCGGCGGTGTCCTCGACGACCGAGGCCACGACGTCGTCGAGCTCGCCGCGCTCGGCGTACGCGGTGCGCTGCCGGTCCGTGGAGTTCCCGCGGGCGAGGGTGTCCTCGACGAGCTCCGCCACCGTGCCCCAGTCGCCGAGCTCCTCGAGCTCCGGACGGAGCCGTGAGACGAGCTGGCGGACGGCGGTCTCGGCGGGCAGCCGCTCCGGGTGCTGCCCGAGCCCGAGCAGTTCGCCGGTCAGGCCACCACGGGCGGCCTGCCACATCGCCGCCCGGTGCAGGGGCTCACTGCGCGGTCGCCACTCGGCTCCGGACTCGACCGCCTTCTCCGCCTTGCGGACGGCGGCGCGGAACAACCCGGCGATGAGCACGGCGTCGTCCACGATCGGCGTCGCGTCGCACACCCGGAGCTCGAGCGTCGGGGCGTGCGAGGACGGCCGCACGTCGAAGTACGCCATCTTCTTGTCGGCGATCACCCCGGACGCGATGAGGTCGTCGAGCATCGCGTCGTACTCGGCGGCGTCCTTGACACGCCCGAAGCTGCCCGCCGAGGGCCAGCGCTGCCAGATGATGCTGCGGAACGACGAGTAGCCGGTGTCCTGCCCGTTCCAGAACGGACTCGACGCGCTGAGCGCCAGCAGCACCGGCAGCACCGGGGCCACCCGCTGGGCGATCTGCACCGCCAGGTCGCGGTCGCTCACACCGACGTGCACCTGCAGGCCGCAGATGAGCTGTTCGTCGACGAGCATCCGGTACTGCTCCTGCATGCGGCCGTACCGTCCACCGGAGGTCAGCTCGAAGTCGGCGTACTCCGACCGCGGCGCGGTGCCGGCGGCGGCGATCGTGACCCCGGCGGGGGCGATCGCGGCGCTCAGCTCGCTGCGCAGGTCGACGATCACCCGTCTCAGGTCGTCGAGGGTGCGCACCACGGGGGTGTTCGTCTCGATGGTCGTGCGCTGGAGTTCAGCGCCGAACCGGGCGGCGGGCAGTTTGGGCAGAAGGCGCGGGGCCTTCGCGGAAAGTCGTCCGGAATCGAGGTCGATGAGGTGCAGTTCTTCCTCGGCGCCGAGCGTCAGCTCTGCACTCATGGGCCGAACCTATCGCCGCACCTTGTGGAAGGCCCCGCCCGACGGCAGATCGTCGCATGCTCGAAACAATGCCGCACGGGGTACACCCCGCTGGGAGCGCCGGCGCCGCGGCACGTAGGAACGAAGGATGCCCACCACCGTGTTCTGCCTGCACGCCCTCGGATCGAGTTCCGAGGAGTTCGTCGGGCTGCGGTCCCGCCTCGCCGGGACGCTCGACCTGGTCGGGATCGACCTGCCCGGGTTCGGCACCAGCACGGCGGCGACCGGCACCACCGTCGAGGAGATGGTCGTGCTCGTCGAACGTGCGATCGGCCGGAGCGGTGCCACCGACTGGGCGCTGATCGGGCACTCGATGGGCGGGAAGGTGGCGTCCGTCGTCGCCTCGCGCACCGTCGACGGCAGCAACGGCCTGTTCGGCCTGCGCGCCGTGGTGCTGCTCGCCGCGTCGCCGCTCTCCCCGGAGCCGATGGACGAGGAGCGCCGGCAGACCATGCTCGACTGGGCGTCGGACGGCGAGATCGGCCCCGACGAGGCGGATGCGTTCGTCGACGCCAACACCGCGTCCCGCCTCGACCCGGAGCCGCACGCGATCGCGGTGCACGACGTCGAGCGCGCGGTCCCGCAGGCCTGGACCGACTGGCTCGTCCGCGGCAGCCGCGAGGACTGGTCGACCGTCTTCCCGCCGAACCCGGTCCCCGCCCTGGTGCTGGCCGGCGCCGAGGACGGCGACCTCGGCCCCGAGGCCCAGCGGACGCTGAACCTGCCGCACTGGACCGCGGGCGAGTTCGACGCGGTGCCGGACGCCGCGCACCTGCTGCCGTGGGAGCAGCCCGACGCCGTCGCCGACCGCATCCGCGACTTCTGGCACCGTCGGGTCGACCACGGTGCGCTCGTCCCCGCCGAGACCGCCCGCGTCATCGCCTCACCCCGCGTGAGCGCACGGACCCGCGGCATCCTCGCCGTCCGAGCGCTCCCCGACGCCCCGGACCGCGAACCGCGTGCCCTCACCCGCGAGCAGCTCGACACGTTGCGCGCCGTGGGCCGCGTCGTCGTCCCGCAGCCGGGCGACCGCCACCTCGACCTCGCGCTCCGCGTCGACGACCAGCTCGCCGACCAACTCGGCGACGGCTGGCGACCGGACGGCCTGCCCGCCGACGTCGAGGCCTACCGAGCCGGACTCGACGCACTCCGCAGCGACGCCGCGCAGGGCGACGAGCACCTCGCCGGGGTGCTCGACGCGGTCACCGCGGGCGAGTACACACCGACGACGGGTCCGCTCGACGGTTCGCAGCTGCGAGCCTGGCTCGAGGACGCCAGCGTCGACCTCGCCAAGCAGTGGATGGCGCACCCGGCGACGATGGCCGCGGTGGACTACGACGGCTTCGCCAACGGCGGCGACGGGCTGCGCAAACAGGGCTTCCTGCTCCTCGGAGCCGGCGAGCGCGAAGCATGGGAACCGACGGGAGCCGGACGATGAGACTCGACCACCAGCGCCACCACAGCGAGGACGAGGTCGTCGACGTCGTCGTCGTCGGGACCGGCGCGGGCGGCGCACCGCTGCTCGCGACCCTCGCCCGCCGAGGCCTCAGCGTCGTCGCGCTCGAAGCCGGCCCGAACACCGACCCGGAGCAGTACACCCCCGACGAGGTCGAGGCGCCCGGGGACATCAACTGGATGGACGAGCGGATCAGCGGCGGCAGCGCTCCGACCGCCTTCGGCCCGAACAACAGCGGCACCGGCGTCGGCGGCTCGACCCTGCACTGGGGCGCGTTCACACCGCGGCCGAACCAGCACGACATCCGGCTCCGCACCGACTCCGGGCAGGGCGAGGACTGGCCGATCGACCACGCCGAGCTCACCCGCTGGATCGAGCAGGCCGAGCACGACGTCGGCGTCGCCGGACCCGCGCACTACCCGTGGGACCCGGAGCGCCGCTACCGCATGGGGCCGCCGCCGCGGAACGCCTCGTCGGACATGATGATCCGGGGTGCCGCCGCCGTGGGCATCACCGCCACGGACGCCCCCGTCGGCCTCACCACCGAGGACCGGCACCAGGAGCACCACGGGCTCCGCCAGGCCTGCGTGTCCTGCGGTTCCTGCCACCAGGGCTGCCGGAACGGGGCGAAGGTGTCGATGGACACCACCTACCTGCCCGCCGCCGTCGCGTTCGGTGCGGAGATCCGCGCCGAGGCGTTCGTGCACGGCATCGAGCTCGACGCAAGAGGCCGGGTCGAGGCCGTCGTCTACCGCCAGGACGGCCGCGACCGCCGGCAGCGCTGCCGCACGCTCGTCCTCGCCGCGGGTGGCATCGAGACCCCGCGCCTGCTGCTGCACACCGGGATCGCGAACAGCAGCGGCCAGGTCGGCCGGAACTTCACCGCGCACGGGGCCACCCAGGTCTGGGCGACCTTCGACGAGTCGATGCGGTCCTACCGCGGGTACCCGTCGTCGATCATCACCGAGGACTTCGTCCGCCCCACCGACGCGGACTTCGCGGGCGGCTACCTCATCCAGAGCCTCGGTGTGCAGCCGCTGACGCTCGCCACCTCGCTCGTGCGGGGCGGTGGGCTCCGCGGTGCCGCGCTCGTCCGGGCGCTGCAGGACTACCCGCGGATGGCCGGCGTCGGCATCAACGCCGAGTGCCTGCCGTACGACGACAACCGGCTCGTGCTCGCCGACGAGGTCGACGCGAACGGGGTGCCGAAGGCCCGCGTCACGTTCTCGCCCGGGTCGAACGAGGAGGCCATCACCCGCCACGCGGTCCGCACGATGACCGCGATCGTCGAGGCAGCGGGCGGCACGGACGTCCGGGTCCTCGACCGCACGGCGCACACCGTCGGCACGGCGCGGATGGGTACCGACGCGGGGAACTCGGTCGTGGACGCCGCCGGCCGGTCATGGGACGTGCCGAACCTGTGGGTCGTGGACAACTCGGTGTTCCCGAGCTCCCTCATCGCGAACCCGGCGCTGACGATCATGGCGCTGTCGCTGCGCACCGCCGACCGGCTGATCCGCGACGACGCATCGGCCGACCGCGAGCAGGCCGCGACCGCCGTCGCCTGACGCGCGAGCCGAGGGGCGGGAGGCGCGGTGCGGGCTCGCACCGCGCCTCCCGTCCGTCATCGGTGACGGTCAGTCGTCGGCGGGTGCCCGGTCCTCGATCGGCACCACGACCGGATCCGCCCGGCGCGCACGCATGCGCGCACGGCGGTCGACGTCGAGGTCGTCCTCCGGTGGGTCGTTCGCGTCCGATCCCACGAGCCAGGTGAGCCCACGCAACCCGCGCCGGTCGTCGGAGACGAGCGCGAGCGACCAGAGCGCGCCCTCGTGCTCGGCGGCACGGCGCTGGGCCCAGTCGACGGCCTGCAGGACGTCGGCCTCGAGCAGATCGGTCGTCTCCGTCGCGAACACGTCGCCGTCGGGGCGCTGGACGTACACGCGGAAGCGCGGGCGCGGGTCCTCCCACGTGCTGTCGCGCTCGTCGACCTCGATGACGTCCATCCCCCGAGCCTACGAGGCCGGTCAACCGCGGGTGCGCGCCAACCGCCGGTTCAGCGCCCCGTTCAGCAGCGCCACGAGCAGCCCCACCGCGAACACGAGCGTGCCGAAGCACAGCACCTGCGGCGGCATCCCGGCCTTGGCGGCGCCGTACACGAACAGCGGGAACGTGACCGAGGGCCCGGCGACGAACGAGGTGATCACGTAGTCGTCGATCGACATCGCCAGCGCGAGCAACCCCGCGGCCAGCATGCCCGGCGCGAGCAACGGCAGGGTCACGAGCCGGAACGCCTGCAGCGGCGTCGCGCCGAGGTCCCCCGCGGCCTCCTCGAGCGCCCGTGACGTCCCCGCGATCCGCGCCCGGAGCACCACGACGACGTAGGCGACGTCGAACGCCACGTGCGTGAGCAGGATCGTCAGGAACCCGGTGCCGAGACCGACCGACAGGAAGAACGACAGCGACGCGGACCCGACGACGATCGACGGCGCCGCGATGTCCGCGAACACGACGGCGTTCACGGCACCGCGCCCGGGGAACCGGTAGCGCTCGAGCGCCAGGGCCAGCGGCAGGCCGATCGCGACCGAGATGATCGCGGCGAGGAAAGCGATGACGACCGAGGTGACGAACGCCTGTCCGAGGCCGGAGACGTTCACGAGGTTCGCGTACCAGTAGGTCGTGAACCCGTTCCACGCGAACGACAGCCGGTTCGTCGGGGCGTCGTTGAACGAGTACACGATCATGTAGACGATCGGCACGAGGGTGATCGCGATGGTGACCCAGTACACGATCGCGAGCCACGGCCCGCGGCGGCTCACCCCGTGCCGGCCGGGTCGGCGCGCGGCCGTCCCGGTGGCGGGTGCGGCGGGTGCGGTGGCGCGGGGCGGTGCGACGGCGGTCATACGAGGTCCTCGAGGTCGTCGGTGCCGGAGACGCGGGCGTAGATGAACAGGATGATGCCGAGCACGACCATGAGCACGGTCGAGAGCGCCGCGGCGACGTTGTACTGCTGGTTGCCGGAGTAGGCGTCCTGGATCGCCTGCCCGATCGTGTACGTGTTCGTGCCGCCCAGGAGCGCCGAGTTCACCGGGTCGCCCACGCTGTCGATGAAGACGAGCAGGACACCGGCGAAGATGCCCGAGCGGGACAGCGGCAGCGTGGTGTGCCAGAACGCCCGGACCTTGCCGGCGTAGAGGTCGTTCGCCGCCTCGCCGAGTCGGGGGTCGATGCGTTCGAGCGCGGCGTAGATCGGCAGCACCATGAACGCCAGGTCGTTGTAGGCGTCGCCGAAGATCACCGCGCCACCGGTCCCGAGGATGTGGAAGTCCTTGCCGGCCAGGCCGATCGCCTGCAGCGCCGTGACGACCGGCCCCTGCGAGGCGAGCACGAACGCCCACATGTCGGTGCGGATGACGAACGACACGAGGAAGCTCACGAACACGAGCATGAGGAGCGGGTTCTTCCACCGTGGCGACACCCGGAACGCGATGAAGTACGCCACCGGGTACCCGACGATGATCGTCACGACGGTCGCGGCCGCGCCGTACCAGAGCGACCGGCCGAGGAACGTCAGGTACGGCACCTGCGGGTCGATGAACAGGGAGCCGTAGATCCCCCAGTTCCACGTGAACGTGTAGCCGTCGTCCGGGTTGCCCGACATGAGCGAGACGATGAGTCCCGACACGAGCGGGATGACGAAGAACACGGCCAGGTACGCGGTGCCGACGACGGCGAGCAGGAACGGCACCCGCAGGCGACGACCGTGCCGCACGGGCGCGGGTCCCGGTCCGGCCCCGAGACCGGCGGTCCCGGCCGTCCCGACGGCGCTCACGACTGCACCACCGCGTTGAAGATGCCGTTCCACTCGGAGTACTCGTCGTAGTTCTCGAACACCCGGAACTCGTGCGACTTGTCGAGCACCTCGGACGACGGGAACACCAGCGGGCTGTCCGCCACGGTGGGGTCGTCCAGCTCGTCCCGGACGTAGTCCTCCGCGGCGGGCACGGGGCAGACGTAGTTGACGTAGTCCTCGACGATGCCGGCGATCTTCGGCGTGTAGTAGAAGTCCATCCACTCCAGGGCCGACACCGGGTTCGCCGCCTGCCGGGGGATCATGAGGTTGTCGTGCCACATCATCTGGCCTTCCTCGGGCGTGACGAACCGCAGGTGCTCGAACCCGGACTGCTGCGCCTGGAACACGTCGCCGGACCACGCCTGGGTGATCCAGGTGTCACCGTTCTCGAGCTTGTTGATGTAGCTCTGGTCGTAGAACCCGGTGACGCTCGGGCGGAGCTTCCGCAGCCAGTCCTGGGCCGTCCGCCAGTCCGCGGGGGTCGAGGTCTCCGGGGCGATGCCGTTCGCGAGCAGCCCGAGGGACCCGAGCTCGGTGTTGTCGCTCATCAGCCCGACGCGGCCCCGGAACGCCGGGTCGAGCAGGTCCTGGAACGACGTGATCTCGCGGTCGATGTACTTCGGGTTGTAGGCGATCCCGGTGAACCCGGTCTGCCACACGACCGAGTGCTTGTTCCCGGGGTCGTAGGTCGGGTCCTTCACGGAGTCGCCCGCGTTCGCCGCGAAGTTCGGCAGCCGCGAGTGGTCGAGCTCGCACACGAACCCGTTCTTGATCATCTGCGTCAGCTCGAAGCCGTTCGTCATCACGACGAGGTCGTAGCCGGTGGCCCCCTGCGCGCGGAGGATCGGGGACACCGTCGCGTAGAACGTGGCGTTGTCCTGGATCACGGCCTGGTAGTCGACCGAGATCCCGGTGGCCCGCTCGAACAGCTGGATGGATTCGGACTTGCCGTGGTCGGAGTCGATGTAGAGCGGCCAGTTCGCGAAGTTGAGCTGCTTCGTCGCCTTCTGGTCCGCCCAGAACCGCTCCCAGTCCACCGGGTGTTCGGCGAGCGACGCCGCCGACCCCTTGATGCTGCAGCCGGCGAGCAGGGCGGCGACCGCGGCGGCCCCGCCGCCCGCGAGGAACCCGCGACGGCTGACGCGTGCGGACGTCAGTCCGCGCACCAGGTCCGGTCGCGGACTCACGCGACGACCCCCGCGGTGGCGGGCGCGGACTGGAGGCACGGGTCGGCTCCGGCGGTGACGGTCGCGTCGGACGCGGGGTGCGCCTCCAGGCCGAAACCGTGGTCGACGCCCCACGTGAGCCAGACCTCGGTACCGGTGGCGATGCGCGGTCCGCCCTTGGAGTTCTGCGCGAAGACGGAGACGCGGCCCGCGCCCGGCACGTCGACGAGGTACTGGGTGCTGACGCCGGAGAACGACACGTCGACCACACGGCCGGGGCCGAGGATGTTGCGACCGGCCTCGGGTGCCGGCTCGGCGGTGCGGATCTTGAGCTTCTCGGGACGGACGCCGACCACCACGTGTCCGGTCGTCGCGACGGCCCGGTCGGTCGGGACGGCGATCGTGCCGGCCGCGGTGGCGACGACGAGGAGTCCGCCGTCGGTGCCGCGGACCTCGCCCTCGAGCAGGTTCGACTGCCCGAGGAAGTTCGCGACGAACGCCGTGCGGGGCAGCTCGTACAGGTCCTGCGGGCTGCCCATCTGCTCGATGCGGCCGCCGTTCATGACGGCGACCGTGTCGGCCATCGTCATCGCCTCCTCCTGGTCGTGCGTGACGTGCAGGAAGGTGAGACCGACCTCGGCCTGGATCGTCTTCAGCTCGAGCTGCATCTGGTGCCGCAGCTTGAGGTCGAGGGCGCCGAGGGGCTCGTCGAGCAGGAGCAGGGCCGGGCGGTTCACGATCGCGCGGGCGAGGGCGACGCGCTGCTGCATGCCGCCGGACAGCTGCGCCGGACGCTTCGACGCCGAACCCTCGAGCTCGACGAGCCGCAACGCCTCGGTCGCCTTCGTCATCGGGTCCGGGATGCGCCGGCGCTTCAACCCGAACGCCACGTTCTCGAGCACGCTCATGTGCGGGAACAGCGCGTAGTTCTGGAACACCGTGTTGACCGGCCGCTGGTACGGCTTCGTGTCGGTGACGTCCCGTCCGCCGATCGTGATCGTGCCGCTCGTGGGCTCCTCGAGGCCGGCGACGAGCCGGAGCGTCGTCGTCTTGCCGCAGCCGGACGGCCCGAGCAGCGCGAAGAACGAGCCGGCCGGGACGGTGAGGTCGAGGGCGTCGACCGCGGTGTGGCCGGGGAAGGACTTGGTGATCCGGTCGAGCCGGAGATCGGCTCCCGATTCGGCGAAGGTGCCGGTCATTGCCATGGTGCCTCCTGCTGCTCGTGCTGCTCGGGGTCGGGTTCGGGCTCAGCCGATGTAGGACATGACGTGCTTGATGCGGGTGTAGTCGTCGAACCCGTACTGGGACAGGTCCTTGCCGTAGCCGGAGTGCTTGAAGCCGCCGTGCGGCATCTCGGCGACGATCGGGATGTGGGTGTTGATCCACACGCACCCGAAGTCGAGGTCGCGGGCGAAGCGCATCGCCCGCGCGTGGTCCGTCGTCCACACCGAGCTCGCCAGGCCGTACTCGACGCCGTTCGCCCACGCGAGGGCCTGCTGCTCGGTCGAGAAACGCTGGACGGTCTGCACCGGGCCGAAGATCTCCTGCTGCACCGCGCGGTCGTCCTGCCGGAGCCCGGAGACGATCGTCGCCTCGTGGTGGAAGCCGCGGTCGCCCAGGCGGTGGCCGCCGAGCTCGATCGACGCGTGGTCGGGGAGGGTGTCGATGAACGACCGGACCTGGGCGAGCTGGGCCGCGTTGTTCACCGGGCCGAAGTACGGGGTCGGCGCGTCCGGGCCGGTCTGCGCGTCGGTCCGCGCCGCCTCGGCGAGCGCCGCCACGAACTCGTCGTGGATGCCGTCCTGCACGAGCAGGCGGGTGGCGGCGGTGCAGTCCTGCCCGGCGTTGAAGAAGCCGGCGGCGACGATGCCGGCCACGGCGGCGGGGACGTCGGCGTCGTCGAACACGATCACCGGTGCCTTGCCACCGAGTTCGAGGTGGGTCCGCTTGAGGTCACCGGCGGCGGCGCGGGCGACCTCGATGCCGGCGCGGACGGAGCCGGTGATCGACACGAGCTGTGGTGTGGGGTGGTCGATCATCGCGGCACCGGTCGTCCGGTCCCCCACGACGACGTTGAGCACGCCCGGCGGCAGGAACTCGGCGGCGACCTCGGCCAGCAGCAGGGTCGACAGCGGGGTGGTGTCGCTCGGCTTGAGCACGGTCGTGTTCCCCGCGGCGAGCGCCGGCGCGAACTTCCACACCGCCATGTTGAGCGGGTAGTTCCACGGGGTGACCTGGGCGACGACACCGATCGGCTCGCGCCGGACGAACGACGTGTGGTCGGTCACGTACTCGCCGGCGCTCCGCCCCTCGAGGTTCCGGGCGGCGCCGGCGAAGAAGCGGATCTGGTCGACGGAGAGCCGGATCTCGTCCTCGACGAGGGTGGCGCGGGGCTTCCCGGTGTCGAGCGACTCGAGGTCGGCGAACTCCTCCGCCCGCTGCTCCATCGCGTCGGCGATCCGGAAGAGCGCGAGCTGTCGTTCCGCCGGTGTGGTGCGGCCCCACGTCCCGAACGCGGTGCTCGCCGCACGGAAGGCCGCGTCGACGTCGGCGGCACTGGACACCGGCGACGTGCCGTAGACGTGCTCGTCGGTCGGGTCGATCAGGTTGAAGGCCGCGTCGGCACGGACCTCGACGGACGCGCCCCCGATGAAGTTCCGGACCTCGCTCGTCTTCGTGGTCTCCCGCATGGCGGCGATACTGGCACGGAAAAAGCCGGTTCGGAAGACTTGTAACAACGGAAATCGTCGTGAAACACGGTGTTCACAACGGATTCCCTTGCTTTCTGGGCGATGGCGCTGCAATGCTGTCCGGCATGGCGGCAGCACCACGACGTCCGGGACCGATCGACGACACCTCGAAGCGGATCATCGAACAACTCCAGGCGGACGGGCGCCGTCCGTACGGCGAGATCGGCAAGGCGGTCGGTCTCAGCGAAGCGGCGGTCCGGCAGCGCGTCCAGAAGCTGACCGAGACCGGCGTCATGCAGATCGTCGCGGTGACGGACCCCCTGCAACTCGGGTTCCACCGCCAGGCGATGATCGGCATCCGGGTCAGCGGCGACACCCGAACCGTCGCCGACGAACTCGAACGGCTCCCGGCGGTCGACTACCTCGTCATGACCGCCGGGAGCTTCGACCTCATGGTCGAGGTCGTCTGCGAGGACGACGACGACCTGATCGAACTCCTGAACGGCACGATCCGGGCGATCCCGGGCGTCGCCGGCACCGAGACCTTCGTCTACCTGCAACTCCGCAAACAGCTCTACGACTGGGGAACGCGATGACCATCTCCGAACGACCCACCACCCGTCTCGGCTCGTACGAACCGTTCGCACCGGTGGACGACGCCGCGCTGCAGCAGAAGTCGCGCGACCACCTGTGGATGCACTTCGCCCGGCACGGCGCGAACCAGGCCGGTGCCGACGTGCCGATCATGGTCCGCGGCGAGGGGCACCACGTCTACGACAGCCACGGCAAGGAGTACATCGACGGGCTCTCCGGCCTGTTCGTCGTCGCCGCGGGCCACGGCCGGAAGCGCCTGGCCGAGATGGCCGCCAAGCAGGCCGAGACGCTGTCGTTCTTCCCGATCTGGTCGTACGCGCACCCCGCGGCGATCGAGCTCGCGGACCGGTTGGCCGACCACGCCCCCGGCGACCTCAACAAGGTGTTCTTCTCGACCGGCGGCGGCGAGGCCGTCGAGACCGCGTTCAAGCTCGCGAAGTACTACTGGAAGCTCCGCGGCAAGCCGATGAAGCACAAGGTGATCTCCCGCGCGGTCGCGTACCACGGCACCCCGCAGGGAGCACTCGCCATCACGGGCATCCCGGCGATGAAGCAGATGTTCGAGCCGCTCGCGCCGGGTGGCTTCCGCGTGCCGAACACCAACTACTACCGCGCCGCCGAGATGGGCTTCGCCGGCGAGAGCGAGGAGGAGTTCGGCTTCTGGGCGGCCGAGCGCATCCGCGAGATGATCGAGTTCGAGGGCCCGGACACCGTCGCCGCGGTCTTCCTCGAGCCGGTGCAGAACTCCGGCGGCTGCTTCACCCCGCCGCCCGGGTACTTCCAGCGGGTCCGCGAGATCTGCGACGAGTACGACGTGCTGCTGGTCTCCGACGAGGTGATCTGCGCGTTCGGCCGGATCGGCACCATGTTCGCGTGCGACACCTACGGCTTCGTGCCGGACATGATCACGTGCGCGAAGGCGATGACCTCGGGCTACTCCCCCATCGGCGCGACGATCATCAGCGACAAGCTCTTCGAGCCGTTCTCCACGGGCGACACGACCTTCTACCACGGCTACACGTTCGGCGGGCACCCGGTCTCCGCCGCCGTCGCGATGGAGAACCTCGACATCTTCGAGGAAGAGGGGCTCCTGCAGAACGTCCAGCAGAACGCCCCGCTCTTCAAGGCCGAGCTCGACACGCTGCGCGACCTGCCCATCGTCGGGGACGTCCGTGGTGACGGGTACTTCTACGGCATCGAGCTCGTGAAGGACAAGGCCACCAAGACGACCTTCGACGACGCCGAGTCAGAGCGCCTGCTCCGCGGGTTCCTGTCGAAGGCGCTGTTCGACGCCGGGCTGTACTGCCGTGCCGACGACCGCGGCGACCCCGTCGTGCAGCTCGCGCCGCCGCTCACCATCGGGCAGCCGGAGTTCCGCGAGATGACCTCGATCCTGCGGAGCGTCCTGTCCGAGGCCTGGACGAAGATCTGACCGTGACCGGCTACCGGGGCGTCTCGTTCTGGCTCGACGCGCTCGTCACGAGCGGCCGCGACGACCTGACGCCCCGCCCGCCGCTCGACGGCGACACCACCGCGGACGTCTGCATCGTCGGCGGTGGACTGACGGGTCTCTGGACCGCGTGGTACCTGCACCAGGCCGACCCGCGCCTCCAGGTCGTCGTCGTGGAACGCGAGATCGCGGGCTTCGGCGCGTCCGGACGCAACGGCGGCTGGTGCTCCGCACTGTTCCCGCGGTCCGCCGAGGCGATCGCCCGCGAGCACGGCCGCGACGCGGCCCTCGCCCTGCGTCGGGCGATGCGCGACACCGTCGACGAGGTCGGGCGCGCAGCGTCCGAGGCCGGAGTCGACTGCGACTACGTCAAGGGCGGCACCGTCCTCTACGCGCGCTCCGCCGTGCAGGAACGCGCGGCCCGCGACGAGGTCGCCGCCTCGGCCGCGTGGGGCGACGACATGACGTACCGCGACGCACGCCCCGGCGATGCCGCCGGATCGGCCGGTGTCGCGTGGACGCCGGACTGCGCGCGGGTCCAGCCCGCAGCGCTGGTGCGCGGCCTGGCGGCGGCCCTGGAGGCGCGGGGCGTCCGGATCGCGGAGCACACGCCCGCCTCGTCCTGGGATCGCGGGCGCGTGGTCACGTCGCGTGGGACCGTCACGGCCGGTGCCGTGGTCATCGCGGTCGAGGGCTACGGCGCGCAGCTCGAGCAGACGAAGCGGCGCATCCTGCCGCTGTACTCGCTCATGATCGCGACGGCACCGTTGCCCGCGGCGGTGTGGGACCGCGTCGGGCTCGAGCACGGGCAGACGTTCTCCGACTACCGGCACCTGCTCGTGTACGGGCAGCGCACGGCAGACGACCGACTGGCGTTCGGCGGACGCGGAGCCCGCTACCACTGGGGGTCCGCGATCACCCCCGGCTACGACCGGGTACCGCGCGTGTTCGAGCACCTGCGGCGGTCCCTGGTCGAGCTGTTCCCCGCCGTCGCCGACGCCCCGGTCACCCACACGTGGGGCGGACCCCTCGGGGTGCCCCGTGACTGGTGCGCCTCGGTCACCTGGGACGGCCACGTCGGGACCGCCGGCGGCTACGTCGGCGACGGCCTGTCCACGACGAACCTCGCCGGACGGACGCTCGCCGACCTCGTGCGGGGTGTGTCCTCGCCGCTGACCGCGCTGCCGTGGGTGAACCACCGGTCGCCGGACTGGGAGCCGGAGCCGCTGCGGTTCCTCGGGGCGAACGCCGGGCTCGTGGCCACCGACCTGGCCGACCGCGAGGAAGCACTGACCGGGCGGCCGAGCCTCGCCGCCCGCCTGATGACACCGCTGACCGGAGGACACTGATGGCTGCACTCGATGCCGACGTCGTCGTCGTGGGGGCCGGGGTCGCCGGGCTCGCCGCAGCTCGAGCGCTCGTGCAGGGCGGGCAGCGCGTCGTCGTGCTCGAGGCCCGCGACCGCATCGGTGGCCGCACCTGGACCGACGACGAGATCGGGGTGCCGGTCGACCTCGGCGCCTCGTGGATCCACGGCATCGAAGGCAACCCGCTCTGGTCCCTGGCGTCCGCGTTCGGGATCGAGACCGTCGAGTTCACCGTCGGCAGCTTCCAGTTCGACGGGCGGCCGATCGGCTGGCACGCCCCGTCCGGACGGCGGTTGACCGCGCCCGAGGCCGCGTCGTTCGTCGCGGACCTGCACACCGTCGACGCGGCCCTCGCCGCGGTGGTCGCCGACGCCCCGCCGCCGGCGACCTACGCGTCCGCCGTCGACACCGCGCTGCGGTCCCTGCAGTGGCAGGGCGACCGGGCCGCGCGGATCCGCGAGTACACGGCGCACCGCTCCGAGGACCTCTGCGGCGCCCCGGTCACCGTGCTCGACGCGCACGGGCTCGACGAGGAGCACGTCGCCGGCGACGAGGTGGTGTTCCCCGGCGGCTACGCCCAGTACGCGCACGCCCTGGCGGCCGGGCTCGACGTCCGCCTGTCCTCCGTCGTCGCCGCCGTGCGCTCGTCGTCCTCGGGCGTCGTCGTCGGGCTCGCCGACGGGACGACCGTGTCCGCTGCGGAGGTCGTCGTCACGGCGCCCCTCGGCGTGCTGCAGGCCGGCGCGATCACGTTCGAGCCACCGCTCGAGCCCGCGGTGCTCGACGCGATGGGCCGACTCGGGATGGGCGTCTACGACAAGGTGTTCCTGCGGTTCCCCGAGCGGTTCTGGGGTGACGACTGGGTGGTGCGGCAGCAGGGTCCGGCCGGGGTCGACTGGCACTCCTGGTACGACATGTCCCGGGTGACCGGCGAACCGGTGCTCGCGGCGCTCGTGGGCGGTGCCGGCGCGCGACGGATCGAGTCGCTGCCCGATGCCCTGGTCGTCGACGAGGCGGTCGAGGCGCTGCGTCGGGTGTTCGGGCCCTCGGTCCCATCGGCGGACGGCGTGCGGATCACCCGGTGGGCGGCGGACCCCTTCGCGCGCGGGTCGTACTCGTACCTGCACGTGGGGGCGTCACCGGACGACCACGACCTGCTCGGCAACCCGTCGGGGCGGGTGCAGCTCGCCGGTGAGGCCACGTGGGGCGACGACCCCGCGACCGTGCACGGGGCGCTGCTCTCCGGGCTGCGGGCGGCGGGGCGGTTGCTCGGGCACGAGGTGTCTGCCGGGTCCTTGGCGGGGCCGCTGCCCGGCTGACGGGCGGGGCCGGAGTCGGCCGGATCCGGCCGACTCCCGCCGCCCGGTCGGGCGTGACGCCCCGTCAGTCGAAGGCCGGGGTGTCCGCCGAGCACCGCACCGCGTCGCCCGGCTGCGCCGACGTCTCGCTCGCGATCTCGCGCTTCCCGTCGAGCAGGATCCGGCACGTCGCCGTGGCCCCGGCGCCCGGCGTCGCCCGCACCGACGCCCGCTGCTCGGCGAGGACGATCGCGTCGTGCTCCCAGCGCGACCCGTCGCCGTCCGGTGTTCCGGTCTCCTGCGCGTCGAGCCGGTGCACCGCGGGCGCTTCGCCCCGTCGCTCGGCACCCTCGACCCGCACGTCGGTGAGGGCGGCCCCGCTCGGCTGGTCGACGCGGACCTCGTAGGTCACGGACCAGGCATCGCCCGCCTGCTGCTGGACGAAGCTGCACCCGGTCGCGAACACCGCGACGGAGCCGGCGACCACGGCGGCGGCGAGGAGACGGACGGTGGGTCGGTTGCGTTCGGACATGCCACCAGCCTGCGCACCGAGCGCCCGCGGATCGTCCCCCGGGCGACGCGACCCCGTGCGACGTCGGATCGATCCCGGGTCCTCCGAGCGGTTGACATCGGCTCCGTCCGCCCGCGCGGTCAGTACCGTCGACCGCATGGGAACCGTGCTGCCAGGCGTGATCGCGTTCGTCGTCGGGGTCGTCCTCGCCGTCGGTGCGCTCGTGCCGTGGACGGCGTGGGAGTACCGCCGTCACGGACAGCTCGGCTTCCGACGCTCGCTCGTCGCGTTCGGCACGCTCGTCTACGCCCTCGCGCTCGTCACCTACACGCTGCTGCCGCTGCCCGACGACGTCGCGACGATGTGCCGGAACGCGGCCTCGCCGCAGCTGACGCCGTTCGCGTTCCTCGGGGACGTCGCGAAGGAGGGCGGGATCTCCGGACCCCGGTCACTGCTGTCCAACCCCGCGTCGGCGCAGGTCCTGTTCAACGTGCTGCTCTTCGTGCCCCTCGGCGCACTCGCCCGGCACGCGGTCGCGCGGAAGCGCGTGTTCGCCGGCCTGCTCGTCGGGCTCGGCGCCGGGTTCGTGGTGTCCCTGCTCATCGAGACGACGCAGCTCACCGGCGACTGGTTCCTCTACCCGTGCTCGTACCGCCTCTTCGACGTCGACGACCTGCTCGCGAACACGACCGGCGCCGTGGTCGGCACGCTCCTCGCCCCGCTCGTGGGACTGCTCGCCGGGTCGGGGCGGACCACCGACGCGGACGCCCCACGCCCGGTCACCGCGGCACGACGGTTCTCCGGCATGCTCGCCGACGTGCTGGCGATCTGGCTCCTGTCCGGCACGCTGAGCGTCGGGACCGCCCTGGTGTGGGCGATCGCCGGGCGGGACGACCAGGACCCGGTGCTCGGCACGCTCATCACCGCCGGTGCACTGGTCGCCCCGTTCGCACAGCTCGTGGTCGTGCTCGCGACGGGCCGGACCCTCGGTGAGCACGTCGTCCGGCTCCGTCCGGCCCCGACACCGGGGACCGGGAGGCGCGTGGTGCGCTGGGCGCTCGGCTCCGGCGGGTGGGCGGCACTGCTCGCCGTGGACGTCCCGTTCTCCGCGTTCCTCGCCTTCGTGCTCGCGGTGACGTCGGTCATCGCGGTGTGGGCGACCCGCGGCCGGCGCGGGTTCGCGCTCGCGGTGATCCGGGCGGAGGTCGAGGACGACCGGGTGCCGGCGCGGGTCGGCTGAGCGGGTCCGACGGGTGCCCCGCGCCGGCAAGAGCGCGGGACACCCTGGGCTCAACCCTTGCGCCACACGTCGTGCAGGAACCGGGCCAGGGTCACGAGCAACGTCGCGATCCCCAACCACGGCACCTGACGGCGTCGACGCGGTTCGTCGTCGGAGGACATCCGAACCACCTTCCGTGTCAGCGCCGGCGGACACGAAGAGCAGGGGCCGAGGGACGTGCGACCCGACGGTGATCGGGCTACACTGGTTCCGAGTTCAAGCTCGGGACGCATCGTGTCCCTCGTTCTCCACTCGGAGAGCAAATCGAAGCCCATCGCTGTTTCCCCAGCGGTGGGCTTCATCCTTGCTCGGGCCACGCTCCGGCGGTGACGCGGCCCGCCACCAGCCTACTGATGTTCCATGTTCCGGTGAGAGCGACACGGGGGTCGTACTGACCGGACCCTCACGGGTCGCTCGGGCCCGGAACGGTGTTCGAGTGCCACACTCGGAGCCGTGACGACGACGCGGACCACACCCCGGCACGAGCACCGCGGGCCGGTCGCCGTCGCCGTGCTGGTGAACCTCGCGCTGAGCCTGTTCCTGCCCGACGAGGTCCTGTTCTTCCCGTCCTGGGTGGTCCCGCTCCTCGGGGTGCTGCTCCTCACCCCGCTCATCGTGTTCAACCCTCGGCGGCTGACCCGTGAGACCACCTGGTCGCGGTGGCTGTCCACGGGCCTCGCGGTCCTGCTGACCGTCGCGAACCAGCTGACCGTCGTCCGCACGATCGACGAGCTGCTGCACGGGCACCCCGACGGCGGCGCGGTGCTCCTGATCGCCCTGCAGGTCTGGGTGAGCAGCATCATCGCGTTCGGGCTCGTGTACTGGGAGCTCGACCGTGGCGGCCCCGTCGCCCGACGGCAGCCGGGGCTGTGGGTGACCGACCGCGCCGACTTCCAGTTCCCGCAGGAGACCGACCCGAAGACAGCGGCCTGGCGGCCGGTGTACCTCGACTACCTCTACGTCGCGCTGACGAACATGATGGCGTTCAGCCCGACGGACACGATGCCGATGACCATCCGGGCGAAGATGATCATGGCCTACCAGTCGATCGGCGGGTTCATCCTGCTGGCGCTCGTGATCTCTCGCGCGGTGAACATCATCAGCTGACCGAACTCCCGACGAGCGACTCCGACACGTCCCAGAGCCGAGCGGCGTCCTCGTCACGGAGCAACGGCGCCCACGGCTTCCGACGGCCGGCCGGTCCGCCGAGCTGCCCGGGTCCGGTCGGACCGACGAAGCCTCCGTCGAGGTCCGCGTCGGTCGACGCGAGCAGGGCCGGCTCCGCCGCCGAGGCCGGTGTGCCGACGAGGAGCCCGCGCGCCGACAGCCAGCGGATCAGCCGGACGGCCACGGTGTCGCCCGAGCGTCCGATCTCCGGTCGTGCGGCGAGCAGGCTCGTGGGTGCGACGCCGGGGTGGCTGACCGCACTCGTGATCCCCCACCCACCGGCCCGGCTCCTCCGACCGAGCTCGAGGGCGAAGAGCGCGCACGCGAGCTTCGACTGCCCGTACGCCCGCGCGACGTCGTAGTCCAGCTCGGACTGCAGGTCGTCCCACCGGATCGAGGCACGCTGCGCCGCCACGCTGGACTGCATCACGACCCGACCGTTCGCGGCACGGAGCAGGGGGAGCAGGGCGCCGACGAGTGCGACGTGCCCGAGGTGGTTCGTGCCGAACTGCAGCTCGAAGCCGTCCCGGGTCGTCTGCCGCTCCGGCGGGTTCATCACGCCGGCGTTCCCCACGAACACGTCGATCGGCGTGCCCTCGGACCGCATCCGCTCCCCGAGCGTCGACACGGACTCCAGCGAGGACAGGTCCAGGTCCTCGAGCAGCACGGATGCATCCGGGTGCTGCGCGGTGATCCGGGCGACGGCCGCCGCTCCCTTGTCGCGGTTGCGCACCGGCACGACCACCTCCGCCCCGGCGCCGGCGAAGCGCGCGGCGATCTCCAGTCCGATGCCGTCGCTCGCTCCGGTCACCAGGACCCGGCGCCCGCCGAGGTCCGGGAGGGTGAGTCGTTCGTTCCGTGCCATGGTCCGCCTCTTCCGTCGTGGTGAGCACCCGATCCGGCACCCGAGACGATCGTCGCCGCGTCGTGCACACGCAACCACGGCCTGACGATCCGTGGCTGCGGTCGACGCCCCGGGAGAGGATGGGCGCATGATCGACCGAGCGTCCCTCGCGGACTTCCTCCGCAGCCGTCGGACGGCCCTGCAGCCCGAGGACGTCGGCCTGCCCCGGGGCCAGCGCCGTCGCACGAGCGGGCTGCGGCGCGAGGAGGCGGCGCTGCTGAGCAACATGTCCGTCGACTACTACGCGCGGCTGGAGCGGGAGCGCGGACCGCAGCCGTCCGACCAGATGCTCGCGTCGATCGCGCAGGGCCTGCGCCTCACGATCGCGGAGCGCGACCACCTCTTCCGCCTCGCCGGACACGAGCCCCCGACCGCGGCGTCCGGCGGCGACCACGTCAGCCCCGGCATGATGCGCATCTTCGACCGACTCGCCGACAGCCCGGCCGAGATCGTCACCGAGCTGGGCGAGACGCTGCAGCAGACCTCCCTCGCCGCCGAACTCACCGGTGACGCCAGCGGCCGACGGGGCGACGACCGGAGCATCGGGTACCGGTGGTTCGCCGACCCGGCGTCCCGGGACGTCCACCCGGTCGAAGACCACCCCTTCCTGTCCCGGATGTACGCCTCGGGTCTCCGCACCGTCATCGCTCGCCGCGGACCCGACTCCCGGGCCGCACACCTGGCCGAACGGCTGCTCGCGACGAGCGAGGAGTTCCGCGAGGTCTGGGCGCGCCACGAGGTCGGCATCCGCCCGCGTGACGTGAAGACCTACCGCCACCCCGAGGTCGGGCTGCTCACCCTGCAGTGCCAGGTGCTGCAGGACCCCGACAGCTCGCAGAACCTGCTCGTGTACACCGCCGAACCCGGCAGCGAGACCGCCGAGCGACTCCGGCTGCTCGCCGTGGTCGGCTCGGCGGTCGGTCGCGCCTGACCTCGGAGGTCGTCAGGCGCCGTGTGCCTCCTCGGCCACCGGCTGCCACTCGCGCCAGGTCGCCAACCGCGACTCGTAGTCACGCTCCGCGATGCCGAGCGGCGCCTTCCCGAAGAACACCCGCAGCGGCGGCTCGTCCGCGTCGACGACCTTCAGGATCGCCGACCGGGTGGCCTCCGGCTTGCCCGGGTCGGCAGCGGACGGGCGCTTGGACGCGGCCTCGCGCACGTCGGCGTAGGCGGCGATCTCCTCGCTGTGCTTCGAGGACGGACCGGACCAGTCCGTCGAGAACCCACCGGGCTCGACGAGGGTGACGTGGATGCCGAAGCCCGCGACCTCCTGGGACAGCGACTGCGAGATCCCCTCGAGCGCCCACTTCGACGCGTGGTACGCCCCGACCGTCGGGAACGCACTGATCCCGCCGATGCTCGACACCTGGATGATGTGTCCGGACCCCTGCTCGCGCATGATCGGCAGCGCCGCCTGGGTGACCCAGAGCGCACCGAACAGGTTCGTCTCGAGCTGCGCGCGCACCTCGTCCTCGGTGAGCTCCTCGACCATGCCGAAGTGGCCGTAGCCGGCGTTGTTGACGACGACGTCGAGGGAGCCGAAGTGCTCGGCGGCACGCTGGACCGCGGCGATGTCGGCTGCACGGTCGGTGACGTCGAGCTGCAGCGCGAGGAACGTGTCCGGGTACTGGTCGACGAGGTCGTGCACGTCGTCGGGGTTGCGGGCGGTCCCGGCGACGGAGTCCCCGCGCTCGAGTGCCGCTTCCGTCCACTCGCGGCCGAAGCCCTTGGACGCGCCGGTGATGAACCAGGTCTTGCTCATGTGTCCTCCTGTTGTCTGACCGGATCAGCCAACGCCCGGGGCACGGGTGTCACCTCGATGCCCGGGGGACGCGCGCGCCGACCGGACAGCCGCCGCCGGTCAGCCGCCGCCGGTCAGCCGATGGAGCGGTCGATCGCGAGGAGCCCGAGCAGGAAGACGGCGATGATCGACCCGAGACCGATCGTCGGCGTCCACACCCGCCGCCGCAGTGTCGGAGCCCCCGCGGCGCCGAGGGTCCACGTGGTGATCGAGATCGCGAGCGACACGAGGGGCACGACGATCAGCGCAGTCTCCCCGACCCCGTACGAGCACCGCATCGCGTCGACCGAGGCGCACGGCTCGTACAGCGTCTGGGCGACTAGCATCCCGAAGAACGTCGAGAAGGACGCGAGCACCTCGACGAACACGAGGAAGACGAACGCGACCCCCAGTGCCCGTCCACCGCGGCGGCGGAGGCCCTGGGTCACGACCGGGTCCAGCTCCGCGTCGCGTACCAGGCGATGACGCCGAGGAACGGTGCGACGAGCAGGGCGACGAGGGAGAGGGAGGCTCCGGTCCCCATCAGGTTGTCGAGCATGCCGTGATGCTCCCAGGACGGCGACGGCGCGGACAGCCCCTCTTGGCGTGACACACCCGCCGAACGACCGTCAGGGACGGGGCGCCGCGAACTCCAGGTTGACGTCGTCCGGGTCCTGCACGGACAGGATCACGACCCCGAACGGCGGCAGGTCGGTCACCTCGCCGTGCTCGATCCCCGCCGCGTCGAGCCGGCCCACCGCGGCGTGCAGCTCGTCGACCGATGCCACCCGGAACGACACGTGGTCGAGGCCGACCCGGTCGGCGTCGAACCGGTCCCCCGCCGGCGCGACCGGCCGCAGGCCCAGCGTCTGCCCACCGAACGTGAAGGAGCACCCGCCGTAGGTCCGCCACGGGTCGTCGTGGATCGTCGGGTCGTCGACCTGGTCGCTGAAGTCGCTCCCCGGTGGCATCCCGAACAACTGCTCGTAGAAGGCCTTGCTGCGTCGGATGTCGGTGACCGTCAACCGGACGTGCGAGAAGCCGAGCGGCGTGACGATGGGTTCGCTCATTCGTCCACACAACACCTCGAGGGGGTTGCGCTCGTTGATCGTGCGATCAACAATGGCGTCATGGACGTCATCACCGGCACACCGCAGCCGTCTCCCCTGCACGAGGACACCGGCCGACCCCGACGCCGCGTGCGCGCCGGCCTCGTGCAGTCCCGGTGGCTCGAGGATCCCGCTGCCCACCGTGCCCAGCTCGCGGACGGCATCGCGACGGCAGCGGCGAACGGCGCCACCGCGGTGTTCCTCCCCGAGCTGACGCTCTCGCGCTACCCGGGCGACACCCCCGCGACCGGCGCACCGAAGGAGTCGGCCGAGTCGCTCGAGGACGGCCCGACGGTCGTCTTCGCTCGCGCCCAGGCGGCGGAGCACGGGGTGTTCGTGCACGCCTCGCTGTACGAGCGTCCGGCCGCCGACGACCGGCCCGAGGACCCGCGCGGCTACAACACCGCCGTCCTCGTCGCCCCGGACGGCACGCTGGTCGGTCGGACGCGCAAGACGCACGTCCCGATCAGCGCCGGCTACCACGAGGACACGTACTTCCGCCCGGGTTCCGACGCCGACGCCTTCCCGGTGTACGAGCCGGCCGGACTCGGGGCCCGCGTGGGCCTGCCGACCTGCTGGGACGAGTGGTTCCCCGAGGTCGCGCGGTCGTACGGTCTCGCCGGCAGCGAGGTCCTCGCGTACCCGACGGCGATCGGGTCCGAGCCGTCGTTCCCCGCGTTCGACACCGCCGCGATCTGGCGGCAGGTCATCGTGGCGAACGGCATCACCTCGGGGCAGTTCATGGTGGTCCCGAACCGCTGGGGCGACGAGGGCGACATCACCTTCTACGGCTCGTCGTTCATCTCCGACCCGTTCGGCCGCGTCCTCGTCGAGGCACCGCGGGACGCGAGTGTCGTGCTCGTCGCGGACCTCGACCTCGACGCCCGCACGGAGTGGCTCCGGCTCTTCCCCTTCTACGTCACGCGCCGTCCGGACCTGTACGGCACGCTCGTCGCCCCCGTCGACGAGGAACGCCACGCGTACGGCGCACGCGACGCGATCGACGCGGCCATCGCCGTGGCGGCGACCCCCACCGGACGCGAGGTGCGCGCATGACCTGGGCCATGCCTCCCGAGACCGCCCCGCAGGAACGCACCTGGATGGCGTTCCCGCGGCCCGGGCTGACGCTCGGCGACGACCCGGCGAGCGCCGAGGCGGCGCGTGCCGTCTGGGCGGCGACCGCGAACGCGATCAGCGAGTACCAGGCCGTCACCGTGGTCGTCGACCCGGTCGCGCGCGACGACGCCCGACGCCTCCTGTCCGGCGCCGTGGACGTGCTCGAGGCGCCCCTCGACGACTTCTGGATGCGCGACATCGGTCCGACGTTCGTGGTCGACGACGTGACCGGGGCCCGTGGCGCGGTGGACTGGGTCTTCAACGGCTGGGGCGCGAACCCGTGGTCGACGTGGACGCGCGACGCCGAGGTCGCCGCCACCGTCGCCGCGGCCGCGGGCGTGGAACGGATCCCGTCACTGCTCGTGAACGAGGGCGGGGCGATCCACGTCGACGGGACCGGACGCGTCCTCGTCACCGAGACGGTCCAGCTCGATCCCCGACGGAACCCCTACGCCGACCGCGCGCGGGTGGAGCAGGAGCTGGCGCGGACGATCGGCGCGACCGACGTGGTCTGGCTGCCCCGTGGCCTCACCCGCGACTACGACGGCTTCGGCACCCGGGGGCACGTCGACATGGTGGCGACCTTCGCCGGCGCCGCGATGGACACCGTGCTGCTGCACGCCCAGCCGGACCCCGGCCACCCGGACCACGTCGTGATGCCGATCGTCCGACGGGCGATCGAGGAGGCCACGGACGCCACCATCGTCGAGCTGCCCGCACCCGCGACGCTCGCCGACGCCGACGGACCCGTCGACTGGAACTACGTGAACCACGTGGTGGTGAACGGCGCGGTGATCGCGTGCGGGTTCGGGGAGCCGGTGGCGGACGAGCGGGCGCGGGGGATCCTCGCGGACGTGTACCCGGGGCGGGAGGTGCGGACGATCGATGCGCGCGAGGTGTTCGCGCGGGGCGGTGGGCTGCACTGCATCACGCAGCAGGAGCCCGCAGCTCGGTAGACGTCAGGCCGCCGGCGCCCCGAGCCCCACCCGCGGCTGCAACCAGTCGAGCCCCGCGGCGAGCGCCGCCCGCGCCGTCACCCAGCTGTGCCGCCCACCCGGCACCACCCACGTGGCGACGTGCATCCCCGCGGCCCGGGCCCGCCCGGCCATCACGGGCATCACGGGCCCGTAGGTGGTGTCGAGGGCCCCGGCCGCGAAGAACGCGTTCGAGTCCCGGAACGGCGCACCGGCACGCAGCAGTGCCGCCGGCTGCGCCGCCGCCCACGCCGCGCGGTTCCCGGCGAAGCCCTCGTCGACGGTCTTCCTCTCGCTGCCGAGCGTGGGCCCGTCCTCGCCGGAGACGTCGATGAGGTTGCCGAACCGCGAGGGGTCCCCCGCCCCGAGCTGGATCGCGCACGTCCCACCCTGCGAGAACCCGCCGATGGTCCACGCGGAGGCCGCGGTCTGCACCCGCAGGTGGCTCGTCACCCACGCCGGGACGTCCTCGGTGAGGTAGGTCCGGCTGTTGCCGAGCGCCCCGTCGACGCACATCGGGTTCGCCGACCGCGGGCCGAGCTGGTCGGGGACGACCACGATCGGTGCGAGGCCACGGTCGACGGTCGCGAGCGCGTCCATCGTCTGCTCGATCGCCCCGCCGGTCTGCACGTCCTCGGGACCGGCTCCGCGGGACTGGCCGGACAGGAGCACGTCGACGGGCAGCGCCGGTGGGTCGGCGGTGAGCGCGGCCGGGGGCAGGTACAGCAGGGCCTGGCGTGCGACGAAGTGCGATCGCGTGGCCGGGATGGTCACCCGGAGCAGCCGCCCCTGCGTCGGCAGGTCGGCCGGAGCGGTCCACGTCCGCGCCAGGTCGACGCTCGCCGAAGCGGGAGTGGACCCGGGTGCCTCGGCAGCGGGGATCCCGCCGGCCGTGGTCGCGATCGGGGCGTGCGCGGAGGGGCGGACGCTCGGCACTGTCGTCGCGCGGGCCGTGGAGGCGCGGCTCGGCTCCGCGACGACGGCCCGCCCGGCAGCGGCGGAGCCCGTCCCACCCGCACCGGTCGCGTGGGCGATGCCCCACCCACCGGCCGCACCGAGCGCGAGGCCGACCACCAGCCCGGCGGCGATCAGCCCTCGTGTCCGTGTCATCGGTCGTCCTCGTCCGTCGGCGTCCGGCCCGGTGCCGGTCGTGCCGAGCCGATCGTAGGGAGCCGTGCCGGGAGTGCGCCCGCGGTTCCGGTCCCGTGGCTGAGCATCTTCCCGGCCGGTCCCAGGCTCCGGTCGGCAAGCGACACCGCGTACATCCCTGCCTCGCATCGTGTACTCCGTGGCGGGTCCGACGCTGCCCGCGGCGTCGGTATCGTCAGCGGATCGGTCCACCCGATCAGGTCCGCGCACCGCCGCGCGGACCCCGGCCCCCGCAGCTCCGGCTGCGAGCAGGAGGAACTCCCCATGGCGTCACCGACCATCGTCACCGCCCCGCCCGGCACCGCGCGCGGTGGGTCCCTGAAGCGGAGTCTCGGGCTGTGGGCGATCGTCGGACTCGGCCTCGGGTACATGACGCCGACCGTGGTGTTCGACACCTTCGGCATCGTCTCCGGTGAGACGAACGGCGCCGTGCCGAGTGCGTACCTCATCGCCCTCGTGATCATGCTCCTGACGGCGATCAGCTACGGGAAGATGGTCCGCGTCTACCCGGCCGCGGGATCGGCCTACACGTACGTGCGGGAGTCGATCCACCCGAACGCCGGCTTCATGGTCGGCTGGGCGTCCCTGCTCGACTACCTGCTGCTCCCGATGGTGAACGCGCTCATCATCCGCCTGTACCTCGAGCAGGTCTTCCCGGCACTGCCCGCGTGGGTGACGGTGGTCGTCTACACGGTGTTCGTCACGACGGTGATCTGCCTGTCGATGCGCGGGACGTCGAACCTCAACATGGTCCTGCTCATCGGGGCGGTCCTCGCGATGATCGCGTTCGTCGTCTTCGCCGTGATCGAACTCGTCGACGGTGCCGGTGCCGGCACGGTGGTCAGCGCCGAGCCCTTCGTGCACGACGGCGTGACGATGTCGGCGCTCCTCACCGGGGCGACCGTCGTGTGCTTCTCGTTCATCGGGTTCGACGCGGTGACGATGTACACGGAGGAGGCGAAGAGCATCCGCATCATGCCGAAGGCGATCCTGCTGACCGTCCTCATCGGCGGGCTCATCTTCCTCGTCTCGGCGTACTTCGCCCAGCTCCGCTTCCCGACCAACGCCCCGTTCGGCGAGTTCACCGACGACCCGCTGCCCCAGATCGGGCTGCTCGTCGGCGGCAGGGTGTTCCAGGCGATCCTCGTCGCCGCCGGGTTCGTCGCCGCGCTCGCCTCGGGCCTCGCCTCGCACGCCAGCGTCGCCCGCATGCTGCTCGTGATGGGCCGCAACAACGTCCTGCCGAAGAAGGTCTTCGGGTACGTGAGCCCGAGGACCCGCACACCCATCCCGAACGTCGTCATCGTCGGGGCGGTCACGCTCCTCGCGATGACGTTCTCGCTCGACACCATCTCGGCGTACATCAACTTCGGCGCCCTCATCGCGTTCACGTTCGTCAACCTGACGGTGATCGTGCACTTCGCCTGGCGCGAGGGTCGCCGGCACACCGCACGCGACCGGTTCGCCTTCATCGTCCTCCCCGGGGTCGCGATGCTGCTGACCGGTGTTCTCTGGTCTCAGCTGCACGCCGACGCCCTCATCGCCGGCGGCGTCTGGGCCGCGATCGGCTTCGTGTACCTGCTGGTGATCACGAAGGGGTTCCGGATCCAGCCGAAGGGCTTCGACGAGAACCAGCCCGTCACCGGCGTCAACAAGCAGCTGACCGACCAGGTCTGAACCACACAGGAGACACGATGAACGACACGGCCACCGTCTACGCGGTCACCGACCCGGCCACCGGCCAGACCCTCGCCACGTTCCCGACGATCACCGACGACGAGCTCCGCGCGGCGATCGACACCGCCGACCGCACGCACGCCCAGTGGTCGCGCACGAGCACCGTCGCCGACCGCGCCGCGCTGCTGCACCGCGTCGCCGAGCTGTACCGGGAGCGTCGGGACGGCCTCGCCGCCACGATCGTCCGCGAGATGGCGAAGCCCATCGACCAGGCCGTGGGCGAGGTCGACTTCTGCGCCGACATCTACGACTACTACGCGGACCACGCCGAGGAGTTCCTCGCCGACCAGCCGATCACCCTGGCGGACGGCAGCGAGGGCAGCGCGTTCATCCGGAAGTCCTCGATCGGCGTCCTGCTCGGCATCATGCCGTGGAACTTCCCCGCGTACCAGATCGCCCGGTTCGCCGGTCCGAACCTCGTCATCGGCAACACCGTCCTCCTCAAGCACGCCCCGCAGTGCCCGGAGTCCGCACTCGCGATCGAGCAGGTCTTCCACGACGCGGGCTTCCCTGAGGGCGCCTACACGAACGTCTTCGCCACGAACGACCAGGCGGCCGACGTCATCGCCGACCCGCGCGTCCAGGGCGTCTCCCTCACCGGCTCCGCACGCGCCGGTGCCGCCGTCGCGGAGATCGCCGGCCGCAACCTCACGAAGGTCGTCCTCGAGCTCGGCGGCTCGGACCCGTTCATCCTGCTGTCGACCGACGACCTCGACGCCGTGGTCGAATCAGCCGTCGCCACCCGCCTCGAGGGCAACGGGCAGGTCTGCAACGCCGCGAAGCGCTTCCTCGTCGCCGACCACCTGTACGACGACTTCCTGGCCAAGTTCACCGACGCGATGGCCGCGGTCTCACCCACCGACCCGACCACGCCCGGTGCCGAACTCGGTCCGCTGTCCTCCCCCGCCGCTGCCGACCGGCTGCAGGAGCAGCTCGCGGCCGCGACCGCCCAGGGCGCCACCGTCGTCACCGGCGGCCAGCGTCAGGGGAACGCCTTCACCCCGACGGTCCTGACCGGCGTCACGCCCGACAACGACGCGTACCGCGAGGAGTTCTTCGGCCCCGTCGCCGCCGTCTACCGGGTCGAGGACGAGGATGCCGCGATCACGATCGCGAACGACACCCCGTACGGCCTCGGCTCGTACCTCTTCACGACCGACGCCGAGCAGGCGCTGCGCGTCGCCGACCGCATCGAGGCCGGGATGGTCTACGTGAACATCGTCGGCGCGGACAGCCCGGAGCTCCCCTTCGGCGGCGTCAAGGCGAGCGGCTTCGGCCGCGAGCTCGGCCCGCTCGGGGCCGACGAGTTCGTCAACAAGAAGCTGATCCGCATCGGCGGCTGACGCCCGCGACCCGGCCCACGGGCGGACGGGAGGCGCGGTGCCGGCTGGCACCGCGCCTCCCGTCCGTCAGATGGTCTAGACCAGCGCCGTGAACGACGCGTCGCGCACCAGCACGGTCGCCGCGTCGTCGCCGACGGCCTGGTCCGGGTCGCTCGACAGCCCGAGGGACCAGCGCCCGCCACCCGGCTTCTCCGGCAGGGTGAACTCGACGGTGGTCTCCGACGCGTTGAGCAGCACCGCCACGGTGTCGTCGCCCTGCTGCAGGACGAGCATGACCGCCCGGTTCCCGCCGTCTGCCCAGTCGGCGTCGTCGAACCCCTTCGCGTCGGCACGGAGCACGTCGACCGTGGACGCCGAGTCGCCCGGGGCCGTGCGGTACCACTCGGGACGCAGGGACACGTGGTCGCGGCGGAACGCGATGGCCTCGGTCGTGAAGGCGAGCAGGTCCCGGTCGGCCGCGGCCCAGTCGAACCACGAGATCTCGTCGTCCTGGCAGTAGGCGTTGTTGTTGCCTCCCTGCGACCGGGCGATCTCGTCGCCGCCGAGGATCATCGGCACGCCCGCCGACAGCAGCAGCGTGCCGAGGAAGTTGCGGCGCTGCCGGTTCCGGTAGTCGTTCACCACGCCGTCCTCGGTCGGACCCTCGACGCCGCCGTTGAACGAGGTGTTGTCGCTCTCGCCGTCGTTGTTGTCCTCGCCGTTCGCCTCGTTGTGCTTCTCGGCGTACATCGTGAGGTCCGCCAGGGTGAAACCGTCGTGGGCGGTGACGAAGTCGACCGAGCACAGCGGCGAGCGCCGTGACCCCTCGTAGACGTCCGGGCTGCCGAGCACGCGCTGCACGGCGTCGCCGAGGGTGCCCGAGTCGCCGCGCCAGAACGCGCGCAGGTCGTCGCGGTACTTGCCGTTCCACTCCGACCAGTCCGCCGGGAAGCCCCCGACCTGGTAGCCGGCGGTGTCCCACGGCTCGGCGATCATCTTCACCTCGCGGAGCACCGGGTCCTGGTGGATGATGTCGAGGAACGCCGAGTGCTTCTCCGCCTCGCCGCCCTGACGGGTCAGCGTCGTCGCGAGGTCGAAGCGGAAGCCGTCGACGTGCATCTCCTCGACCCAGTACCGGAGCGAGTCCATGACGAGGCCGAGCGCCGCGGGGTGCGACACGTTGAGGCTGTTGCCCGTGCCGGTCGTGTCGAAGTAGTTCGCCTCGTCGCCCTCGACCAGGCGGTAGTACGACTCGTTGTCGATGCCCTTGAACGAGAGCGTCGGGCCCATGTGGTTGCCCTCGGCCGTGTGGTTGTAGACGACGTCCATGATGACCTCGAGGCCGGCGGCGTGCAGGGCCTGCACCATCGCCTTGAACTCGGCGACCTGCTGGCCGGCGGTGCCGGACGACGAGTACTCGTCGTGAGGGGCGAAGAACCCGATGCTGTTGTAGCCCCAGTAGTTGCGGAGGCCCTTGTCGGCGAGGGTCGAGTCCTGCACGAACTGGTGCGTCGGCAGCAGCTCGACGGCGGTCACCCCGAGGTCGGTGAGGTGCTTGATCGCCGCCGGGTGCGCGAGTCCGGCGTACGTGCCGCGGATCTCCTCGGGCACGTCCGGGTGCTGCTTCGTGAAGCCCTTGACGTGGACCTCGTACACGACCGTGTCGGCGAGGGCCGTGCGGGGTCGCGCGTCGTCGCCCCAGTCGAAGTCGCGGTCAGCGACGACGGACTTCGGCATCGCAGCGGCCGAGTCGGTCTCGTCGATCCGCTCAGGGTCCTGCATGTCGTGGCCGAACAGTGCCTGGCCCCACTGGTACGTGCCGTCGACGGCAGTGGCGTACGGGTCGAGCAGCAGCTTCGCCGGGTTGTGGCGGAGGCCCTTCGCCGGGTCCCATGCGCCGTGGACGCGGAAGCCGTAGCGGGTCCCCACGGTCACGTCCGGGACGACGTCGTGGAAGGTGTAGCCGGTGCGGTTCGTGAGCTCGGTGCGGTGTTCGGTGCCGTCCTCGTCGAACCGGCAGAACTCGACGCGCTCGGCGGTGCTGGAGAAGAGAGCGACGTTCGCGCCGCCGTCGACGAGTGTCACGCCGAGCGGGGTGCGGGAAGAAGTGGTCATGTCGTCGTTCTACCGGTCGGCGACTGTGTCCCCGGCTCACCGACGTACCCCGTCGCCGAGCGTGGTGCGCAGCGCAACTCCGGTCCTAGGATCACCACGTGACCACCGGTGTCCCGCGCTCCCGCCCCGTCCTCGTGACCGCTGCCGTCGTGCTGTGGCTCGTGCTGTTCGCGTGCGACCTGGTCACACGGCTCGTGGACCTGCCCGGAACGGTGTCGTCCGGTGGCCCCTGGGCCCTCGTGCCGGTCGCCATCGGCCTGGCGATCCTCGGCTGGTTCGTGTTCGGTGCACTGCGCGTCGGCCGCGGCTCCGGACGCGCGCGGTTCTGGATGGCGGTGCTCGGTGTGGTCGGAGCCATCGGCGCCCTCCTGCCGCCGTACGGACTCACCACCGCGAACGGCGTACTGGGTGCCGTCGCCGCGTTCCTGCCGTACCTGCCCGCTGCTCGCGGGTACTTCCCGCCACGCCAACGCTCTGCTGCCCGGGTCGCGCAGCCGCGGGTGGTCGGTTGGGACCCGGACACCGGCGAGCCCATCCGCGCCGCCGACTGACGAGGGCGCGGACCAGACCGCGCTACTGCGGGTCGACCGGCTCGCCGCCCGAGTCGTGGTCGCTGTCCTGCTCCGGGTCCTTCGTGGCGTCGCCCGAGGGCGAGCCGTCCGGCAGGTCCTCGGTGTACTGCCGCTCGGCGTCGGTGGGGTCGCTGGTTCCGCTGGTGTCGCTCATGTCCCGGACCGTACGCGCGCGGCGTCCGGTGTCCGTCCAGGACGGGCGTCGCTCAGCGGACGAGCCGCACGGTGGAGCCGATCGGGCCGAAGCTCGACGTCGCGCCGTCCGGAGCGAATCCGTTCCGTCGGTAGAAGGCGTGCGCACGCGGGTTGTCCTCGGCGACCCACAGCGATGCCGGACGGTCACCGAGGACCGCGTCGAGGAGCGCTTGACCGCTGCCGTCACCGTGGGCGCGCCCGAGCACGTACAGCATCGTGAGTTCCTCGGGTCGGACGGCGTCGGGCTCGGGCGTCGCCTCCACCGCGGCGAAGCCGACGATCCCGTCAGCGCCGTCGGCCACCACGGCCGCGAACGTCCCCTGGGCGAGGTTCGCGCGCCACATGTCGAGTCGCCGTCCCAGGTCGAACCACGGGTCGGTCTCCGGATCGTCCACGAACCGGCCGTAGGTCTCGCGCCACGACGTGGTGTGCACGCGCGCGATCCCCTCGGCGTCGGCGATCGTCGCCGGGCGGATCACCACGGCCTCGTCGTGCGGGTCTCCCATGGGACGACCGTACCGGCCGCGCAGGGAGGCCGACCCGGACCGTAGGCTCGCCTCGTGCACCGACGCATCCGCTTCGCCCGGCCCGAGGACGCTCCCGCGGTCGAGCAGATCGAGAACGAGGCCGACCGGCTGTTCGACGACCGCTTCCGTCCGGAGACGTGGCCTCCGGCACCGACCGGCACCGAGCGGCTCGCCGAGCCGGGCTTCCTGCTGGTCGTCGAGGGCGACGACGGCGGGCCGGCGGGCTTCGTCCACGTGCTCGAGCGGGACGGCGTCTGCCACCTGGAGCAGCTCTCGGTGGCGCCCGGGCACGCGCGGCAGGGTCTCGGTCGAGCGCTGGTCGAGGCGGCGAAGGACGAGGCCCGAGCGCGCGGTCACGAGGCCATCACACTCCGGACCTACGCGGACGTGCCTTGGAACGCTCCCTTCTACGCGACCGCCGGGTTCGTCGAGCAAGCACCGTCGACGCCGTTCGACGACGGGCTGGTGGTGACCGAGGCACGGCTCGGGCTCGACCGGTACGGTCGCCGCGTCCAGATGGTCGCCTCCCTGACGGAGGCGGACGGCCTGGACCCACACCGATGACGGACGGGAGGCGCGGTGCCAGCCCGCACCGCGCCTCCCGTCCGTCTCGGCGTGGGTCTACTGCACCGCCGGCTGCGGCAACGAGGCGAGGATCTCGGCCGCCGCTTCGCGGCCCATCCGCACCGCCCCGTCCACGTGCTGGTACCCGTGCCCGGCGAGGTCGCTCGACGCGAACCGGATCGGGCCGACGGCAGCGCGCTGGTCGGCGCCGTACCGGACGAGGCCGCCCAGGTCGAAGCTCGCCGCGTAGGCGCCACGGGTCCACTCCTCGGTACCCCAGTCGCTCTCGTAGTAGACGACCGGTCGGCGCGCCTCGTCGCCGTAGTAGTGCGCGAGCGAGTCGAGCACGCGGGCCTTGCGCTCCTCGGCCGAGAGGGCGAAGACGTCATCGGCGTGCTGGTCGGACACGAACCCGACGAGGGTGCCCTGCTCCTGCCCGTACGAGGTGTTGTCGTACGCCTCGTGCACGAGTTCGTACGGGCTGAACGCGGTGCCGGACAGCCCGGCGCCGCGCCAGAACGGCCGGTCGTAGACAGCGTGCACCTTGATGACGAACCCCATCGACAGGTGCTGGTGCAGCTGGTGCTGGCGACGCGGCAGCGGCGGCTCGTACGAGATGCGGGAGTACAGGGGCGGCGGGACGGCCACGAGTGCCTGGCGGGCACGGACCTCGATGCCGCCGTCGGCGAGCGCTGTGACGCCCTCGTCGTCCCAGCGCAGGGTGCGCACCGGGGCGTTCAGGTGGACGTCCGCACCGAGCCGGGCGGCGAGCCGCTCGGACACCTGCTGCATGCCGCCGACGACGCGCTTGTCGAGGATGAAGTCGGCGTCGACGAGGTTCGAGAAGCTCCCGGCCGAGGCGGCCATGAGCAGGGCCTGCAACGCCGAGAAGGCGTGTGCGGGTTTGGTCAGCATGGCGCCGGCGATGAAGAGCTCGACGTTGTCGGTCGCGACCCGGTCGTCGCTCAGCGTGTGCAGCCAGGCGCGGAACGAGGTCTCGTCGAGCGCGGCGGCGTGGGGCGCTTCCCAGGGGCGCGCCGGGTCGACCGTCGCCACGTACTCGTCGACGACGGCGACGAGCCGCTCGATCTCGGCGGCGGTGGCCTCCGGCAGCGGGAAGATGTCGCCGGTGTACTCGGTGCGGGTGCCGTGCTCGTCGATGTAGACGCTGGAGCCCTCGCGGTAGCGGTCGTACGTCTCGAGTCCGAGCTCGTCGAGGGTCTCGAGCAGGGCGGTCTGGTCCGGGGAGACCCACTGGCCGCCGATCTCGAGGGTGACGCCCTCGATGTCGTTCGTCCACGTGCGGCCACCGACGCGGTCGCGGGCCTCGAGCACGGCCACGCGCTTCCCCTCGGCGACGAGGCGGTTCGCGGCGACGAGGCCGGTGACCCCGGCGCCGATGACGACGACGTCCTTCTCGATGGTCATCGCTGCGCTCCCTTCGTGCGCCCGAACGGGTCGGGCGTCAACGTGTACATGGTCTCGAGGTACTCGGCGATGCCCTCGCCGCCGCCCTCGCGTCCGAGGCCGGACTGCTTGACCCCGCCGAACGGTGCCGAGGCGTTCGAGACGACACCGGTGTTGAGCCCCAGCATGCCCGTCTCGAGCCGTTCCGTGAGGCGCTGTCCGCGCGCGGGGTCCTCGGTGAACGCGTAGCCGACGAGCCCGTACTCCGTGTCGTTCGCCGCCGCGACGGCCTCGTCCTCGGTCGAGAACGTCCGGATCGCCAGGACGGGTCCGAAGATCTCGTCGCGGAGCAGGTCGCTGCCGGGCTGCACGTCGGTGATCACGGTGGGCGCGTAGAACGTGCCGGGGCCGTCGACGGGGTGGCCGCCGGTCCGGAGGGTCGCACCGCGGTCGAGGGCGTCGGTGACGAGCCGGTGCGCCTTGTCCACTGCGCGCTGGTCGATGAGCGGGCCGATGGCGACGCCGTCCTCGGTCCCGCGGCCGACGGACATGGCCGCGACGCGGTCGGTGAGCCGGCTGGCGAACTCCTCGGCGACGTCCTCGTGCACGAGGAACCGGTTGGCCGCGGTGCACGCCTGCCCGGTGTTCCGGAACTTCGCGGCGAGCGCCCCCTCGACGGCGAGGTCGAGGTCCGCGTCGGCGAACACGAGGAACGGGGCGTTGCCGCCGAGCTCCATGCTCGTCCGCAGCACGTTCTGCGCCGCCTGGGCGAGGAGGGTCCGGCCCACCGGCGTCGATCCCGTGAACGAGAGCTTCCGGAGTCGCGGGTCGGCGATGATCGGCTCGGACAGCGCACCGGCGTGCGTGGTCGGCACGACGTTGACGACCCCGGCCGGCACGCCCGCCTCGACCAGCAGATCGGCGAACAGCAGGGTGGTGAGCGGGGTGAGCTCGGCGGGCTTCACGACGACCGTGCACCCGGCGGCGAGCGCGGGGGCGATCTTGCGGGTGGCCATCGCGAGGGGGAAGTTCCACGGGGTGATGAGGAACGCCGGGCCGACGGGCTTGTGGCTGACGATCGCACGGCCGGTGCCCTCGGGGTTGGTGCCGTAGGAGCCGCCGATGCGGACGGCCTCCTCGGAGAACCAGCGGAGGAACTCACCGCCGTAGGTGACCTCGCCGTTCGCCTCGGCGAGCGGCTTCCCCATCTCCAGCGTCATGAGGAGGGCGAAGTCGGCGCGGCGCTCCTGGAGCAGGTCGAAGGCGCGGCGCAGGACCTCTGCTCGCTCGCGCGGCGGGGTCGTCGCCCAGCCGTGCTTCGCCGCTTCGGCGGCGTCGAGGGCCGCGACACCGTCTTCGGGGGTTGCGTCGGCGATCTCGAGGAGCGTCTCACCGGTGGCGGGGTCGACGACGCCGAACGTGCCGCCGTCGGCCGCCGGTCGCCAGGTGCCGTCGACCAGGAGGCCCGTGGGGACCTTCGCGAGCAGCTCGCGTTCGGCGTCGGTGCGCTCGGTGGCCTGCTGGGTGGTCTGCTGGCTGGTCTGCTGGGTGTCGGTCATGCTGCTGCGAGTCCTTCCAGGACGATGTCGAGCCCCTCGTGGAGCAGGTCGTCGTCGATCGCGAGCGGGGGGAGGAAGCGGAGGACGTTGCCGTACGTCCCCGCGGTGAGGGCGATCACGCCGTGCTCGTACGCGTACCGTACGACCCGTCCGGTGAGCGCGGCGTCGGGTTCCCCGGTCGCCGGGTCGACGAGTTCGATCGCGATCATGGCGCCGCGGCCGCGGACGTCGCCGATGCGGGGGTCGGTCGCCTGTGCGGCGCGGAGTCGTCCGAGCAGCACGTCGCCGATCTCGGCAGCGCGTTCGACCAGGCCGTCGTGCTCGAAGGCGTGGATCGCGGCGAGTGCTGCGGCGCACGCGACGGGGTTGCCGCCGTAGGTGCCGCCGAGGCCGCCGACGTGGGCGGAGTCCATGATCTCGGCGCGCCCGGTGACGGCGGAGAGCGGCATCCCGCCGGCCATGCCCTTGGCGGTGGTGACGATGTCGGGGACGATGCCCTCGTGCTCGCTCGCGAACATGGCGCCGGTGCGGGCGAACCCGGTCTGCACCTCGTCGGCGATGAACACGACGTCGTTCGCGGTGGTCCACTCCGACAGCGCGGCGAGGAACCCGGGTGCCGGGACGACGAAGCCGCCCTCGCCCTGGATCGGCTCGACGAGCACCGCGGCGGTGTTCTCCGCGCCGACCTGCTTCTCGATCTGGCTGATCGCGCGCTTCGCCGCCTCGGCACCGGACAGTCCGCCGTCGCGGAACGGGTACGACATCGGGACGCGGTAGACCTCGGGCGCGAAGGGACCGAAGCCGTTCTTGTACGGCTGGTTCTTCGCGGTGAGCGCCATCGTGAGGTTCGTCCGCCCGTGGTAGGCGTGGTCGAACACCACGATCGCCTGCCGACCGGTGTGCTTGCGGGCGATCTTCACCGCGTTCTCGACCGCCTCGGCGCCGGAGTTGAAGAGCGCGCTCCGCTTCTCGTGGTCGCCGGGGGTGAGCCGGTTGAGCGCCTCGGCGACCTCGACGTACCCGTCGTAGGCGGCGATGGTGAAGCAGGTGTGCGTGAACGCCTGGACCTGCTGCTGCACGGCGTCGACCACGCCCGGGTGGGCGTTGCCGACGCTCGTCACGGCGATCCCGGAGCCCAGGTCGACGAACGAGTTGCCGTCCGCGTCGACGACCACGCCCCCACCGGCCGCGACGACGGCGATCGGCACCGCGACCCCGACGCCGGACGCCACGGCGGCGGCCTTGCGTTCGAAGAGCGCTCGGGAGCGGGGGCCCGGCACCTCCGTGACGAGCCGCCGTTCCTGGGGCAGCGAGGGGCCGCCCGCGGCGGCGCTGGTCGAGGGTGCGACGGTGGAGGACATGTCGCGATCGTAGGAGCCACTCCCCCGCGGTGCCGCTGTCCACCGTGTACACCGGCGGCCACCTCGATCGACGCAGCGGATAGGGTGCACCCATGCCCGCGACCCTGCGCTCCCTGCTCCACCGCGCCGACCTGCGGCTCCGGCTCCTGACGGCCACCGACGCAGCCCTCGATGCGCCGCTGTCCTGGTTGCACAGCTCCGACCTCGAGGACCCGACGCCGTTCCTCGCCGACGGGCAGGGGCTGCTCACCACCGGCACGCAGTTCGGCGACGACACCGAGGTCACGGCGGCGGTCGCGGACGCCTACGTCGCCCGACTGCTGCGCCGGGGCGTCGTCGCGCTCGGCTTCGGGGACGAGGTCGTGCGCACCGGTACCCCGCCGCAGCTCGTCGACGCCTGCACGGAACAGGGACTCGCACTCTTCGAGGTCCCGTACGAGACCTCCTTCATCGCCGTCGCGCAGGCGAACGCGGACGCCGTCGCCCGTGACGCCAACGCCCGCAACGCCTGGGCCCTCGCCGCGCAGCGGGCCATCTCGCTCGCGGCCATGCGCCCCGACGGCCTCGGGGCGACCATCGCCGAGCTGTCCCGGCAGCTCGACGGGTGGGTCGGCCTCTTCGACGTCTCCGGGCGACTCGACCGCGGTCACCCGGCCGACGGTGTCCCCGCCGAGGACCTCGAGGTGCTCCGGACCGAGGCGCTCCGGCTCCTCCGAGCCGGCCAGCGGGCGAGCCTGCCGGTGACGACCGAGCACCGCACCGGGTTCTCGCTGCAGACCCTCGGCAGCGGCGGCCACCTCAGCGGCGTGCTCGCCATCGCGAACGGCGGCGCGCTCGACCGGGCCGGCCGCGAGGTCGTCACCGCCGTGATCGCCCTGGCCGGACTCGCACTGCAGCAGAACCGCGAACTCGCCCGTGCGCGCGGGCTCCTCCGCACCGGGCTCCTCACGATGCTGTCGGTGGGCGACCCCGCCGTCGTGGACACGACCTCGCGCGAGGTGTGGGGACCACTGCCGGCCGAACCCGTCCGGATCGCCGCCGTCGACGTCCCCGACCAGGACCTCGACACCGTGGTCGACTGGCTCGAGCTGTGGGTGCAGGACCGCCCCGGCCGGCTCTTCTTCGCGGCGGACGACGAGCTGTTCCTCTGCGTCGGCGCGGAGGACACCGCGATCGTCGAGGAACTCGTGGACCGCTTCGACCTGCACGCCGGGCTCTCCGACGGCGCCTCGTACCGGTACTTCGGCCGTGCGCGGACCGAGGCGGTGCAGGCACTCGACCGCCGTCGCGAGGGGCGACCCGGCACCACCGAGTTCGGCGACCTCGCCCGCGAGGGGGTGCTCGCCCACCTCGCCCACGTGGACGTCGACGCCGGTGCCGTCGCCCGCGCGTTCCTCGCACCCCTGCTCGACCACGACCGGACGGCCGGCACCGAGCTGACCCGCACCGTGCGGACCTGGCTCGAGCAGAACTGCGAGTACGACCGCACCGCCCAGGCACTCGGCATCCACCGGCACACCGCCCGCGCGCGGGTCGAGCACGCCGGACGGCTGCTCGAACGGGACCTGTCGGCGTTCCCCACCCGCGCCGACCTCTGGGCGGCGTTCGTCGTCGAGGGCGCGTGAGGCGCGCCTAGGCTGGCGTCGTGCCGACCACTCCGACCCGCCGGCGCCTGAGCCCGGCCGAGCGGGAGGCCCAGATCGCCGACGCGGCCGTCGCCGTCGCCCGCGCCGAGGGCCTCGCCGCCGTGACCCTGCGCGGTGTGGCCGCGGCGATCGGCGTGGCGCCCTCGCTCGTGGCGCACTACCGCCCGGTGATGGAGGACCTCGTCGGCGACACGTTCCGCACCGTCGCGAGCGCCGAGGTGGCCGAGGTCCGCCGGATCGTGCACGAACGGTCCGACCCGACCGCACGCCTGGGGACCCTGCTGGCCTGCATCGCCGACCCCACCCGGGACGACGTCGCCGCGCTCTGGGCCGACGCGTGGAGCCTCGGCCGGACCAACGGTGCGCTCGCCACCGCCGCGCGGGACGTCATGGACGACTGGCAGGCGCTCGCGACCGGGGTGGTCCGCGACGGCGTCCGTGACGGGGTCATGCGCACCGACGACCCGGACGCGGTCGGCCGGCTGCTGTTCGCGCTCGTGGACGCCACGAACGGGTACGCCCTCGTGGACTACCTCGACCGGCCGACGCGCGAGGGCCTCGTCCGCACGACGATCGCCCACGCCGTCGGGCTGGACGCCGCTGCCCTCAGCGCTGCAGTGCCACCCACTGCAGGAGCATGATCGTCTTGCCGTCGGCGATGCGCCCGTCCGCGACCATCGCCATGGCCTCGTCCAACGGGAGCTCGAGCACCTCGATGTCCTCGTCCTCCAGCCCGCCGCCGGCCGCCACGAGGTCGGCGGGCGTGTAGGCACCGACGTACCCGTGCACGCGCTCGGTCACGGACCCGGGGCTCATGAACGCGTCGAACACCTTCCTGAGGGTGCCGAGCCGGATGCCGAGCTCCTCCGCCGCCTCGCGCCGCACGGCCGTCTCCGGGTCGTCCTCGTCGAGGAGCCCCGCTGCCGCCTCGACGAGCATCCCGTCCGGGTGGCCGTTGACGTAGGCGGGCCAGCGGAACTGCCGGGTGAGCAGCACGGTGTCGCGCTCGGGGTCGTGGGGCAGCACGGCAGCACCGTTGCCGCGGTCGTAGGTCTCGCGCTGCTGCCGGTCCCAACGACCGTCACGGCGCCGGACGTCGAGCGTCGTCCGGCGGAGCACGTGCCAGCCGTCGGAGACGACCTCGACGTCACGGACGACCACGTCCGGGTTGCGGTCGAGGTCGCGGCCGACGGCGTCGAGCCCGGTGCGACCACGGGCGTCCGGGACGGTGGTGCCGGGTCGAGGGTCGGTCGTGCGCGCGTCGTCCACGTCGTCACGCTAGCGTCCCACCAGCGCGGGCAGGCCGCCGGTACGATCGTCACGCCGCACCAGGGAGCGGCGGGGACGGGGAGCACATGACGACGACGGACGACCTGCGACGTTCCCGACCGACCCCGCCTCCGGTCGTCCGGACGGCGGTCGTCCTCTGGGCCGTCTGGCTGGTCGTCGGCGTCGTCTCCACCGTCGTCGTCTCGGCGTCCGGGTCGGGACTGACCGGGGTCGGCGGCGTCCTCGCACTCGTGCTGTCGTTCGTCGTCTGGGCCGCCGTCGCCGCTGCGACGATCCTGGTGCTCCGTGGCTCCGCGGTGGCCCGGATCGTGCTCGTGGCGATCGCCGCGCTCCGTGCCGTCCTGAGCATCACCGACGGGGGCCTGTCCACCGTCCTGATCCTGGTCTCGGTCGTCGCCGCGGTGCTGCTCTTCCTGCCCAGCGCACGCCCGTTCTTCCGGCGCGCCGACGGTGCCGAGCCGAGCCGCGCCTCCAGGCCGACGGATCCCGACCACCCTCGGAACTGACGCCGCTGCGGAACGCGAAGAGGCCCCCGGATCTCTCCGGGGGCCTCTTGCGTTGTCTGGTGCGCGAGGGGGGACTTGAACCCCCACGCCGTTTCCAGCACACGGACCTGAACCGTGCGCGTCTACCAATTCCGCCACTCGCGCCAGCCCGAGAACACTACCACGCACAGACGCTGCCAGACGCCAACCACTACCATGCAGAGGTCGACGACCGAGAACACTGGAGACCCATGGGCCTGTTGGACAGCTTCGAGCGAGGGCTGGAGCGCGCTGTGAACGGCGCGTTCGCGAAGACCTTCCGCTCCGGCGTGCAGCCCGTCGAGATCTCGAGCGCCCTCCGCCGCGAGCTCGACACCAAGGCAGCCGTCGTCTCCCGCGAACGCATCCTCGTGCCGAACGAGTTCACGGTGCGACTCGCGCCGCCGGACTACACGCGCATGAACGACATCGGTCGGCCGCTCGTCGACGAGCTCTCGCAGATGGTGCAGCAGCACGCGGTCGCGCAGAACTACTCCTTCTCCGGACCGGTCACGATCCGGCTGCAGCAGGACGGCACCCTCTCCACCGGGATCCTGCAGATCGACTCGACGACGGTGCAGCGCGACGTCGCCTGGGTCGCGGTGCTCGACATCGGCTCGCAGCGGCACAAGCTGCAGCGTGGTCGCACCGTGATCGGTCGCGGGACGGACGCCGACATCACCGTCGCCGACACCGGCACGAGCCGCAAGCACGTCGAGGTCATCTGGGACGGCAAGCACGCCCAGGCCAACGACCTCGGGTCGACGAACGGCTCGAAACTGAACGGTGAGCGCTTCCAGCAGGCCATCGTGGAGCCGGATTCCACGATCGAGATCGGTCGTACCCGTATGGTGTTCCGGGTGATACCCGAGAACGACGGAGGTACCAGGTGACCACAGGGCTGACCCTGCTCGTCCTGCGCTTCGCGTTCCTCGCGGTGCTCTGGCTGTTCGTGTTCGTGATCGTCTTCGCCCTGCGGAGCGATCTGTTCGGCCAACGCGTGCGCACGATCCCCACCGATCCGAAGGCCGGTGCGTCGGGTCCGACGACCCCCGCGGTGCCTGCAGCAGCGGCCCCGGCGGCCGCGTCAGCCGGTGCCTTCACGGACCTCATCGGTCAAGCGACGGGGGCGCAGCAGTCCGCCACGCCGGCTGCGACCCGCCTCGTGATCACCGAGGGCTCGCGCGAGGGCATGGAGATGCCGCTCGGTGGCGGCCCGATCACGATCGGCCGGTCGAGCGAGTCCAACGTCGTCATCCGCGACGACTACACGTCCACCAACCACGCCCGCCTCGACCTCCGGGCCGACGGCTGGCTCCTCACCGACCTCGAGTCCACGAACGGCACGTTCGTCAACGGTCAGAAGGTGACCGTTCCCGTGATCATCGCGGAGCGGACGCCGATCACGATCGGGACGACGACGTTCGAGCTGCGGCGGTAACCCGGGATGACCGCTCGCACGCTGAGCGCCGCTGTGTCCCACGTCGGACGCATCCGCGCGAACAACCAGGACTCCGGCTACGCCGGACAGCACCTGTTCGCGGTGGCCGACGGCATGGGCGGGCACGCAGGCGGTGACGTCGCCTCGGCGATCGCGATCCGCCGCATCCGGGAGGTCGACCGCGAGTTCCCGTCGGCGCACGACGCCGAGTTCGCACTGCAGTCGGCGCTGATCGCGGCGAACCAGCTCATCACCGAGACGGTGTTCGAGCACCAGGAACTCACCGGCATGGGCACCACGGTGTCCGCGATGATCCGGGTCGGCGAACAGATCGCCATCGCGCACATCGGCGACTCGCGCATCTACCGGCACCGCGACGGCGAGCTCCAGCAGATCACGTCCGACCACACCTTCGTGCAGCGGCTCGTGGACAGCGGCCGGATCACGCCTGAAGAGGCCGCGGTGCACCCGCGACGCTCCGTCCTGATGCGGGTGCTCGGCGACGTCGACGCTGCGCCGGAGGTCGACACCGCCATCATGGACATCCAGCCGGGCGACCGCTGGCTGCTCTGCTCCGACGGACTCTCGTCGTACCTGGCCGAAGAGCGCATCCGACACGCGCTCGCGTCGAACATGGACGCGAACCAGGTCACGCAGCGTCTCGTGAAGGAGACGCTCGACCACGGCGCGCCCGACAACGTGACGGTCGTCGTGATGGACGTCACCGACACCGAGCCCGACGACGACGACGATGCGGCCACCACGGTCGGGTCCGCGGCGGCACCGCTCACGTTCGAGGCGTCGACCGGCCGCAAGCCGATCCGCCTCCCCACGATCCTGCTCCACCCGCTCAAGGTCACGACCGCCCCCGAGGACTCGCACTTCGAGCCCGAGTCCGACCAGTTCTTCGCCGAGCTCATCGCCGAGGACCGCCGTCGCCGGATCCGCCGTCGTGTCTCGTGGACCATCGCCCTCGTCGTGGCCGTCGCCGCACTCGTCGGCGCCGTCTTCCTCGGCTGGCGGATCATCCAGGACCACTACTACGTGGGTACCGACCGCGGCACCGTCGCGATCTACAAGGGCGTGCAGCAGTCGATCGGGCCGATCGCGCTGTCCGACGTGTACGAGGACACCGACATCTCGGTGTCCGGGCTGCCGGAGTACACCCGCGAGAACGTCCGCTCGACGATCAACGCGCAGTCGCTCGACGACGCCCGTGACATCGTCGACCGGCTGCGGAAGGCCGCCGAGACCGGTCAGGACCAGGCGGGCACCGGCGGAGACGGCGGATCACCGTCCCCGACGAAGTCGCCGTCGCCGTCACCAGGGGCGAAGCGATGAGCAGCGCCACCCCCCAGTCCTTCACGCAGGCGATCACGATCAAGCTGCGGGAGCCCGCCCGCGCCCGCAACCTCGAGCTCGTGCTGCTCGTCATCGCGTGCGGCATCTGCGCCGGCGCGATGGTCCTCGTGCAGCTCGGCACGAAGGGCAAGCTGTTCGACACCTCGGTGCTCTGGGTCGGCGCCGGCATCCTCGGGCTCGCGCTCGTGATGCACGTCGTGCTGCGCATCGTCGCGAAGAACGCCGACCCGTTCATCCTGCCGGTCGCACTCGTGCTGAACGGCATCGGGATCGCCGAGATCTACCGCATCGACGTCCACAACGGCCTGACCGGCTGGGGCGCGATCGGCGTGAAGCAGATCGTCTGGACGATGCTCGCGATGGTCCTGGCGATCATCACGGTCTCCGTCGTCCGGAACCACCGGTTCCTGCAGCGGTACCGCTACATCTTCATGTTCCTGACGATCGCGCTGCTGCTGCTGCCGATGCTGCCGGGCATCGGACTCAACGTGAACGGCGCGCGGGTCTGGATCAAGCTCGGCTCGTTCACCTTCCAGCCGGGCGAGCTCGCCAAGATCACGATGGCGCTGTTCTTCGCCGGCTACCTCGTCACCGCACGGGACTCGCTGTCGATCGTCGGCCGCAAGTTCCTCGGCATGACGTTCCCGCGGGCGCGTGACCTCGGGCCGATCCTCGTGATGTGGGCCGCGGCCATGGGCGTCCTGGTCTTCCAGCGCGACCTCGGCACCGCACTGCTCTACTTCGGCCTGTTCCTCGTGATGATCTACGTCGCGACGGCGCGGCTGAGCTGGGTCCTCATCGGGCTGGTGCTGTTCGTCGGCGGCGCGCTCGTCGCCCAGTCCGTGCTCGTCTACGTGCACGGCCGCTTCGAGCAGTGGCTCGACCCGTTCAACCAGGAGATCTTCACCCGGCAGACCCAGGGCAGCTACCAGCTCGTGCAGGGCCTGTTCGGCTTCGCGAACGGCGGGATCACGGGCACCGGTCTCGGCCAGGGGCGTCCGTACATCACCCCGGTCGCCAACGCGGACTACATCATCGCGTCGCTGGGTGAGGAACTCGGCCTGATCGGCGTCTTCGCGATCCTCGCCCTGTTCATCATCCTGGCGTCCCGCGGCCTCCGCGTCGGGTTCATGGCGCAGGACGACTTCGGCAAGCTGCTCGGCGTGGGCTTCGGCTTCATCATCGCCCTGCAGGTGTTCGTCGTCGTCGGCGGCATCACCCGGGTCATCCCGGTCACCGGCCTCACGACGCCGTTCATGGCGGCCGGTGGTTCTTCCCTCGTCGCCAACTGGATCATCGCCGCGATGCTGCTGCGCCTGACCGATGCAATCCCCGCCGAACAGCGCGTGCAGCAGGGTGCGATCCCGGCTGCTCGTGGTCGCGGGACGACCAGGAAGGAGCGCAGCCGGTGAACCGACAGCTCCGCGGTGTCTCGACCGTCATCGTGCTCATGTTCGTCGCACTCTTCGTGTCGACGACCTCCATCCAGTTCTTCTCGGCCGACTCCCTCCGCGCCGACTCGCGGAACTCCCGGACGATCCTCGCCAGCTACTCCACGAAGCGCGGCGCGATCCTCGTCAACGGCAGTCCCATCGCCGAGTCGACCCCGGTGGACGACCAGTACCAGTACCAGCGGAAGTACACGAACGGCGACCTGTACTCGGCCGTCACCGGGTACTTCACGATCGGCCAGGGCAACTCCGGCATCGAGGGCGCCGAGAACACCGTGCTCTCCGGCAACTCCGACGCCTCGTTCTTCCAGAACCTCAACGCGATCCTGACCGGGCAGGACGTCCAGGGCGACAACGTCAACCTGACGATCGACCCCGACGTCCAGAAGGCCGCGTACGACGCACTGGGCGACAACACCGGTGCCGTCGTCGCGATCCAGCCGAAGACCGGCAAGATCCTCGCGATGGTGTCGAAGCAGAGCTACGACCCGAACACGCTGACGTCGCACGACACGCAGAACGTCATCGACCAGTACAAGGCGCTCGACTCGAACGCCGCGAAGCCCCTGCAGAACCGGGCCATCGGCGGCGACCTGTACACGCCCGGGTCGGTCTTCAAGCTCGTCGTGGCGTCCGCCGCGCTCGAGGGCGGCAAGTACAACCTCGACTCCGAGTTCCCGAACCCGTCGCGGCTGCAGCTGCCCGGCACGAGCACGTACATCAACAACGCCGAGGGCGGCTCGTGCGGCGGCGGCGACAAGGTCAAGCTGCGCACGGCGATCCAGTACTCGTGCAACATCCCCTTCGCGGAGCTCGGCCAGAAGCTCGGCTACGACACGATCAAGAGCATGGCGGACAAGTACGGCTTCGGCGACGCGATCGAGGTCCCGATGCGCGCCACCGCCAGCCAGTACCCCGACGTCAGCGACGACACCGCGCAGCTCATGCTGAGCTCGTTCGGCCAGGCCAGCGTCCGGGTGTCCCCGCTGCAGATGGCCATGGTCTCCGCCGGCATCGCGAACGGCGGCAAGGTCATGCAGCCCTCGCTCGTCGACTCGATCACGACGAGCGACCTGAAGACCGTCGAGTCCTTCTCCCCGAAGCAGTACAGCGATCCGCTGTCGGCCTCCGAATCGAGTGACCTCACCGAGGCCATGCAGAGCGTCGTCAGCTCGGGGACCGGCACCAATGCCAAGATCGACGGTGTCGACGTCGCAGGGAAGACGGGCACGGCCGAAGGCGGCACGGGCGATCCCTACACACTCTGGTTCACGGGCTTCGCCCCGGCGAAGGACCCGGAGGTGGCCGTCGCGGTCGTCGTCGGGAACGGCGGCGGACTCGGGCAGTCCGGAGTCGGCAACACGGTCGCGGCCCCGGTCGCGAAGAAAGTCATGGAGGCGGTGCTGAACAAATGAGACCCACCAGCGGACTCACCTTCGGTGGGCGGTACCAACTCTCGTCCCGCGTCGCCATCGGCGGCATGGGAGAGGTGTGGCAGGCCACCGACCTCGTCATCGGCCGGACCGTCGCACTCAAGATCCTCAAGGACGAGTACCTCGGCGACCCGGGCTTCCTCGAGCGCTTCCGCGCCGAGGCCCGTCACGCTGCGCTCGTCAACCACGAGGGCATCGCCAACGTCTTCGACTACGGCGAGGAGGACGGCAGCGCCTACCTCGTGATGGAGCTCGTCCCCGGCGAGGCGCTCTCGACCATGATCGAGCGGGAGCACACGCTGCCGGTCGACAAGGTCCTCGACATCGTCGCGCAGACCGCGAACGCGCTGCAGGCCGCGCACGCCGTCGGGCTCGTGCACCGCGACATCAAGCCGGGCAACCTGCTCATCACGCCGGACGGCCGCGTCAAGATCACCGACTTCGGCATCGCGCGCATCGCCGACCAGGTGCCGCTCACCGCGACCGGACAGGTCATGGGCACCGTCCAGTACCTCTCGCCGGAGCAGGCGAGCGGGCACCCGGCGTCGCCGTCGACCGACATCTACTCGCTCGGCATCGTCGCGTACGAGTGCCTGGCGGGCCGTCGTCCGTTCACGGGCGAGTCGCAGGTCGCGATCGCCATGGCGCACATCAACGAGCAGCCGCCGGCGCTTCCGGGGGACATCCCGGAGCCGGTCTCCGCCCTCGTGATGTCGTGCATCGCCAAGAAGCCCGCCGACCGTCCGGCGACGGCGGCGAACCTGGCCCGTGCGGCGCAGGCACTCCGCCGCGGGGACGTCGCGGCCGCCACCGTCGCCGTCCCGGCCATCGCCGCCGGCGGCACCGTGGCGTTCAACCCGCCGCAGACACCGGGGAACGACGCTGCGACAGCGCTCATCGGCACCCAGGCCGGTGCGGTCGCGGGCGGTCCGGGCACCCCGGGCTCGCCGGTCGACGGCGAGGACGAGGAGCCGAAGAAGAAGCGCGCCTGGATCTGGTGGGTCGTGGGCATCGTCGCGGTGCTCATCATCGCCGGTGTCGTCGGCGCGTTCGCCCTGAACAGCAACGGTCAGCCGGAGCCGACGAAGTCCGCGACGACGCGCAGCGCGACGCCGAAGCCGTCCAACACCCCGACGCCGTCTCCGACCGAGACCCGCGTGACCGTGAACTCGGCGGACTTCGTCGGGCTGTCGGTCGCCGACGCGCAGGCCAAGCTCGAGGCGCTGAACCTCACCTCCCGCGTCGAGGACGGCGACCCCGCTCCGAAGCCCGAGCAGGCGAACACCGTCCAGTCGATCAGCCCCACCGGCAGCCTGGCGCCCGGCTCGCTCGTCGTGCTGCAGCAGTACACGGCGCAGCCGACGGTCAACCAGCCGAACTCGGCGTCCCCGGGTGCGGTGTCCGCCGACGGCGTGGTGACCTTCAGCTGGGCGGCGGCGACGTGCCCGACCGGGTACACCGTGTCGTCGTACGCGTACACGATCACCGGCGGCAAGGACGCCTCGAGCCAGACCTCGGGCACGCTCGACGCCGACCACCGATCGGTCACCGTGCAGATCGACAAGATCGACACCTCGGCCTCGCTGAGCTACACCGTGACGTGCGGCAACCTCGCGGCGTCGGCGGCGTCCGAGGCCGCGTCGAGCGACGCCTGGCAGGCCACGGACGAGCCGACGACCGACCCGACCGACGGCAACAACCCGAGCGCTGGCCCGCAGGACGGCAACTGACCGACCCCCGGACGGGGGCTCGCGACACCGTTGCGTAACGGTTCGGTCGAGCCCCCCGTCACCAGCGTCTCACCAGCGAAGCCTGCCGTACACTTGCCCGGACGGACATTCGGAGGAGTACGTGCCAGAAGGTGTGACCGCGGGGATCACCCTCCTCGCCAACCGCTACGAGATCGGTGACGTCATCGGTCGGGGCGGCATGGCCACTGTGCATCTGGGCAACGACACCCGGCTCGGACGCAAGGTGGCGGTGAAGCTGCTGAAGCCCAGCCTCGCCAACGACCCGGCGTTCCGCACGCGCTTCCGGCAGGAAGCCCAGGCGGCCGCCCGCATGGCCCACCCCACCATCGTCCGCGTCTACGACGCCGGCGAAGAGACGGTCACCGAGACCTCCGGTGCCGAGGTGCAGGTGCCCTTCATCGTCATGGAGTACGTCGAGGGCCGTCCGCTCTCCGACATCATCGGCGAGGGCCCGGTCGCCCCGGACGAAGCCGTGCGCATCACCGAGGGCATCCTCACCGCGCTCGAGTACTCGCACCGTGCCGGCGTCGTGCACCGCGACATCAAGCCCGCGAACGTCATGGTGACGCACTCCGGCCAGGTCAAGGTCATGGACTTCGGCATCGCCCGCGCCATCACCGACACCTCGGCGACGGTCGCCCAGACGACCTCGATCCTCGGCACCGCGTCGTACTTCTCCCCGGAACAGGCCCGCGGCGAGACCGTCGACGCCCGTACCGACGTCTACTCCACCGGTGTCGTGTTCTTCGAGCTGCTCACCGGCCGCCCGCCGTTCCTCGGCGACACCCCCGTCGCCGTCGCGTACCAGCACGTCAGCGAACAGCCCGTCGCTCCGTCGTCCCTCACGCCCGAGGTCTCGCCGGCGCTCGACGCGGTCACGCTGCACGCCCTGGTGAAGGACCGCACGCGCCGCTACCAGAACGCGGCGGAGTTCCGGACGGAACTGCAGCAGGCCGCGGCGGGCAAGGTCCCCGCGTCGACCCGCAAGCTCCAGCAGCAGGCCGCCCACGACGCCTCGACGGTGCTGTTCGGTGTGAACCCCCGGACGACCTCGAACCCCGCGGTGGCCTTCCGCGAGCTCGACGACGACACCGCCGAGCACCGTCCGCAGCGCACCCAGAACCGTCCGCCCGTCGCCTGGATCTGGGTCGGCATCATCCTGACCGCGGCGGTCATCGTGGCGGTCGTGTTCTTCGTGGCGAACCTCGGTCCGGGCAAGCCTCCCGTCACGTCCTCGGTCAGCGTGCCGAACGTCGTCGGTGCGACCTACGACTCCGCGGCCTCCGCGCTCGGCAAGAAGGACCTCGTCCCCGTCAAGGTCGAGGAGAACTCCGACGACGTCGACCGGGGATCGGTCATCCGCACCGAGCCCGGCTCCGGCACGAACGTCGCGCGCAAGCAGAACGTCCGAGTGATCGTCTCGCTCGGCCCCGAACAGGTCGCCGTCCCGGACCTCGCGGGGCAGGCGCAGGACGCAGCGCAGAAGACCCTCGAGCAGGCGGGCTTCGCCGTCGGTGCGATCAACTCCGACTACTCGCCCGACGTGCCCGAGGGGACGGTCATGAGTACCGACCCCGCCGCCTCCTCGCAGCACGCCAAGGGCACGGTGGTGAACCTGACGGTGTCGAACGGCAAGGTCGAGTTGCCGAACGTCACCCAGCAGCCGTTCTCCACGGCGAACGCGACCCTCGCCCAGCTGGGGCTGAAGGTCACACCGGCGCCGTCGTACTCGTGCATCGGTGGCACCGTGACGCAGCAGAGCGCCCCCGCCGGCGACATCGCGCAGGGCAGCACCGTGACGCTCACGTACTGCGCCGGCTCGGCGCAGCCCTCGCAGCCGCCGGCGACGGATGCACCCGCCGACGGTGGCAAGGACGGCGGCGACGACGGTCAGTGACCTGACCGCGTCCTGACGGATGCTCCGCGGCGGGGGTGCGCCGCGCCTCCTGTCCGGCGCCGTCGGCCTGCCTTCCCGGAGGCGCGGCTCGACCCCGCCACGTCCCGACCGTCCCGCAGGGCGGTCGCGTCAGTGGCCCGCCGCTGTCAGGCCCGGTGGGCCGCGATGAGCGGGTTCAGGCCCGCAGCGCGTTCCGCTGCACCGGCGAGGCCAGTCGTCTCGAGCCAGTTGCCGACCATCCGGTAGCCGCCCTCGGTGAGGACCGACTCCGGGTGGAACTGCACGCCGTACACGGGGTGCTCGCGGTGCTGCACGCCCATGATGACGCCGCCACCGGTCCGGGCCGTCACCGTGAGCTCGTCGGGGACCGTGCCGTCGACGATCGCGAGCGAGTGGTACCGCGTCGCCGTGAAGGGATGCGGGACGCCCGCGAAGAGGGGGCTGTCGTCGTGGTCGACCTGCGAGGTCTTGCCGTGCATGAGTTCCTCGGCGTGGGTGACCGTCGCACCGAGCGCCTCGGCGATGGCCTGGTGGCCGAGGCACACGCCGAGCAGGGGCTTGTCCGCGGCGATGGCGGCGTGCACGGTCTCGACGGAGACGCCGGCGTCCGCGGGCGTCCCGGGGCCGGGGGACAGCAGCACACCGTCGTACTCGGCGATGCGGTCGGCGATCTCGGACGCGGGGAAGGCGTCGTTCCGGACCACGTCGGTCTCCGCCCCGAGCTGCTGCACGTAGCCGTTCAGCGTGTAGACGAAGCTGTCGTAGTTGTCGACGACGAGGATCTTGGTCATGGTCGGTTCACCGTACTCGTGGGGGATGTGTGCGGCGGGCTGAGAGGCTTCCCACACCCGCGGTCACGGTAGGATACCGGCCATGGCCAAGGACAAGGACCGCACCAAGCCCGCCCGGACGACCCGAGCCGACTCGGTCGACACCGCGGGGGACCAGCCGAACCCCGTGTGGTTCAAGCCGGTCATGTTCGGTTTCATGCTCATCGGCCTCGCCTGGGTGATCGTCTTCTACATCTCGAACACGACCCTGCCGGTGCCGTCCCTCGGTTCGTGGAACATCCTCATCGGCTTCGGCATCATGTTCGTCGGCTTCCTGATGACCACGCGCTGGCGGTAGCACCCCGGCCACACACCTCCCGACGCCCGTCGCACCTGCTGGTGCGGCGGGCGTCGTCGTTCGTCCCGTTGTCCACAGTGCAGTCGCCCCGCCGTGGCCCTTGTCCCCACCTCCGCGCGCGTTCTCCACAGTTCTCCACGCTCTCCACACACCCATCCACACCCCCGTCCCGGAGTTATCCACAGCGGACTCCACAGTGGGGATAATCACATGCGTGTAACTCACCGCGTTCTCCACAGCTGTGGACAACTCGGTCGTGCACGTGTGGAAAAGCCCTCGCTGACGCACGGACGCCCCGCCGCTGAGCGACGGGGCGTCCGGTGGTGCTGCTGTGCGGCTGTCAGCCGATCGTCACCGCGTACCCGACGGCGGTCAGGGCGATGCCCACGACCGCGGCGGCCACGAGCAGTGCGATCTGCAGCGGACGCTGGCGGATGTTGCGGGTCCGTGCGAACACGAACCCGACCACGAAGCCGCCGATGATCCCGCCGACGTGCGCCTGCCACGAGATGTTCGTGCCGGGCAGGAACCCCACGACGAGGTTGAGTCCCATGATGACCAGCAGCTGCACGGCGTTGTTGCCGAGACTGCGCTGCAGGACGAAGAACGCCGCGAACAGCCCGAAGATCGCGCCGGACGCTCCGACCACCCACGTGCCGGGGGCCAGGAACGTCACGAGCATCGACCCGAAGATCCCGGTGATGAAGTAGAGCGCCAGGAACCGCCACGCCCCGAGCATGTTCTCGAGCATCCGGCCGAAGATCCACAGCGCCCACATGTTGAACAGGATGTGGAAGAGGCCCGAGTGCACGAAGAGCACCGTCACCGCTCGCCACGGCTGCGAGGGCAGGAGCAGCGAGTTGTAGGCGAACAGGTTCGTGAAGAACCCGCCCGAGACCTGGTCGAGCAACCAGATCGCGACCGAGACGGCGACGATCACGACCGTCGCCTTCTGGTCGAGCATGGCGAAGCGCCGCCGGGCGACCGTCAGCCCGCTGGGGCCTCCGGACGCCCGACGGTTCGCCTGGAACTGCGCACGCTGCTCACGCACGCACTCAGGGCAGTGCACCCCGACCGCCGCCGGCGTCTGGCACTCCGGGCAGATCGTCCGCCCGCAGCGCTGGCAGAGCACGAAGCTCTGCCGGTCCGGATGCCGGTAGCAGGTGTTGTTCGGGTTGTACGCCTGATCGGTCACGTGGCGGCTCAGACGTCCTCGACGTCGATGCTCTGGATGACGACGTCCTCGAGCGGCTTGTCACGGCCGTCGGTCGCCACACCCTCGATCGCGTCGACGACCGCGCGGGACTCGTCGTCCGCGACCTCGCCGAAGATGGTGTGCTTGCCCTGCAGCCACGGTGTCGCCACCGTGGTGATGAAGAACTGCGAGCCGTTGGTGCCGCGGCCGCCCTGGATGCCGGCGTTCGCCATGGCGAAGATGTACGGGTTCTGGAAGGTGAGCTCCGGGTGGATCTCGTCGTCGAAGCGGTAGCCCGGTCCGCCGATGCCCTGACCGAGCGGGTCGCCGCCCTGGATCATGAAGTCCTTGATGATGCGGTGGAAGACGACACCGTCGTACAGCTTGTCGGTCGAGACCTTGCCGGTGCCGGGGTGGGTCCACTCCTGCTTGCCCGTCGCGAGGTCGACGAAGTTCTTGACGGTCTTCGGAGCGTGGTTACCGAACAGGTTGACGCGGATGTCGCCCTTGTTCGTGTGGATCGTTGCGACAGCGGTGTGCAGAGACATGTTCCGATTCTCGCATGTACTGCTGACGGTCAGACGGATCACACAGGTGAGGCTCCGTGACCTGTCAGGCACTGCGGTGGCAGGATGGGGGTCACGCCGTTCCGATGGAGGTACCAGATGACGACGATCGAGATCCCGCGCAAGCGCCGGAAGCAGATCAAGAAGCTCAAGGGCCAGACCGCCTCGCTCCTCGGCGAGCAGCGCAAGGTCCTCGAGCACGCGAACGCGATCCTTGCGGAGGCGCGGTCCCACGCCGTGGACACCGCTCGCAAGGACATCGCTCCGCGAGTGCAGAACGCGATCGACAACGGCATCCGTCCGGCTGTCGCCACGGGGGTGCACGCTGCCACGAGCGCAGCGCAGAGTGCTTCGCACCGCTTCCAGTCCGAGGTCGTCCCCGGACTCGTCGCGACGGCGGGCTCGGTCCTCAGCGTGGGTGACCTCGCGAAGGACCCCCGCGTCAAGAAGATCGTGAAGAACGCCCAGAAGAAGGGCAAGAAGGCCAAGAAGGCTGCGGAGAAGTACGTGCCGCACCAGAAGAAGGGCATCGGCTTCGGCGGTGTCGCGCTGATCGTGGTCGGTGTCGTCGCCGTGGCGGGTGCCGCCTACGCCGCGTACCAGACGCTCCGCGCGGACGACGACCTGTGGGTCGCCGACGACGCTGACACGGCGGAGAAGCCTGCCGCCTGACCTCCCGGTTCGCACGAAGGGCCCCGGCACGCGCCGGGGCCCTTCGTCGTCCGCGGGCCAGCGGCTCGGGGGCTTGGCCGGAGCAGCGAGCGGGCACAATACGTCCCGTTCACCGCGCCGAAGCGGCCGTTCGTGCCCACTCGGCGCCCGACGCACGGCATGTCGTCCCCGCTCACCGGCCCGGCGACGGACGGGAGGCGCGGGTCGGCCCCGCCCCGCGCCTCCCGTCCGCCGTCGCGTTCGGCCCACCCCGCCACGCGGCGAGGTCGCACGACCCGCCACGCACGTCCACCGGGGTCCACCCGGAGCCGTGTCGCGGTCGCACGACGCGCCGCTCACGTCCGCCGAGGTCTCAGGAACGGCCGTTCAGCCGGCGCGAGATGCCACAATCGGCAAACCTCGAGCCCGCAAGAACGTCGCGCAACGGAACCGATCGCGGAGCGGCGCGCCGAAGGCGCAGACGGACACGACGACCGAGCGAGGCGAAGCGAGAACGAGCGGAGCATCGCTCACGCCGAGGGAGTGGAGCCTGGGAGAATCGAACTCCCGACATCCTGCTTGCAAAGCAGGCGCTCTACCAACTGAGCTAAGGCCCCGTGACACCCATCGTACGGAGTGTCGGAGGAAGTGGTGGGGCTACAAGGACTTGAACCTTGGACCTCTTCGTTATCAGCGAAGCGCTCTAACCGCCTGAGCTATAGCCCCTCAGACCGGATGAAAGCCTACCGTACGGATCTCGCAGAACGAAATCGAGCCGGTCGGCCCATCCGGCCCGGGTGTGTCAGTTGTTCGTGAAGCCGACGAGCAAGCCGCCGGTGATCCGCACACTGAGGTTGTAGAGGACACTCACGATGGCGCCGAGCACGGTGCCGACGACCACGTTGAGGATGCCCACGACGATGGAGAACCCGAGCACCTGGCCCAGCGAGAACTGGTCCATGATCGAGTAGTTGTTCTGCCCGGTGACGTCCTTCAGCAGGGCGTCGATCTGGGTGAAGACACCGGTCTGGTTCAGGATGACCCACACCAGCGCGGTGGCGACGACGATCACGATCGAGCCGGCCAGGGCGATGAGGAAGCTGAGCTTCACCATCGACCAGAAGTCGACGTACACGAGCCGCAGCCGCACCTGACGGGTGCCGACGGGCCGCTTCGCCTTCTTCTGGAGCTTCTCGGCGACACTACTCATTGCTTGACTGGTCCTCTCCGGCCACGGTGTCCGTGGGCACTGTGTCGGCGGGGTCGGCGGCCGCTTCGTCCGGGCTGACCGTCTCCACCGGGCCCGCAGGCTCGATCTCGGCGTCGTCCTGGTCGTCCAGGTTCCGCTCTGTGTTCCGGGCCACCGCGATGATCCGGTCGTTCTCCGCGAACCTCGCGAAGACCACACCCATCGTGTCGCGACCCTTGGCGGGCACCTCGGCCACGGCAGACCTTACCACCTTGCCCGATTGCAGCACGACGAGCACCTCGTCGTCCTCGCCCACGATGAGAGCACCCACAAGGTCGCCCCGGTCAGCGGCCAGCTTGGCCACCTTGATGCCGAGACCACCACGGCCCTGCACGCGGTACTGGTCGACCGACGTGCGCTTGGCGTAGCCGCCCTCGGTCATGACCCACACGTAGCCGTCGTCCGAGACGACCCGGGCTGCGAGCAGCGAGTCGTCGTCGCGGAAGGACATGCCCTTCACGCCGGAGGTCGATCGACCCATCGGGCGCAGGGTGTCGTTCGTCGCGGTGAAGCGCAGCGACATGCCGTGCTTCGACACGAGCAGGAGGTCGTCGTGCTCGTCGACGAGGAGTGCCTGCACCAGGGTGTCGCCGTCGCGCAGGTTGATCGCGATGATGCCACCGGTGCGGTTCGTGTCGTACTCGGTGAGCGGGGTCTTCTTCACGAGACCGTGCGCCGTGGCGAGCACGAGGTACTGCGCCGCCTCGTAGTCGCGGATGTCGAGCACCTGCTGGATCTGCTCGTCCGGCTGCATGGCGAGCAGGTTCGCGACGTGCTGACCCTTGGCGTCGCGGCTGGCCTCCTGCAGCTCGTAGGCCTTGGCGCGGTAGACCCGCCCCTTGTCCGTGAGGAAGAGGAGCCAGTGGTGCGTCGTCGTCACGAAGAAGTGCTCGACGATGTCGTCGGCGCGCAGCTGCGCACCCTTGACCCCGCGGCCGCCGCGGTGCTGCGAGCGGTAGTTGTCGCTGCGCGTCCGCTTGACGTACCCGCCGCGGGTGATGGTGACGACCATCTCCTCTTCGGGGATGAGGTCCTCGATGGACATGTCGCCGTCGAAGCCGAGCAGGATCTCGCTGCGGCGGTCGTCGCCGAACCGCTCGACGATCTCCTCGAGCTCGTCGCCGATGATCGTGCGCTGACGCGTCTCCGACGCCAGGATGTCCTGGAAGTCGGCGATCTTGCGCTCGAGCTCCTCGGCCTCGTCGTGGATCTTCTGGCGCTCGAGGGCGGCGAGACGACGGAGCTGGAGCTCGAGGATCGCGCGCGCCTGGATCTCGTCGACGGACAGCAGGTCCATCAGGCCGGTGCGGGCCTCTTCGACGTCGGGCGACCGGCGGATGAGCGCGATGACCTCGTCGAGGGCGTCGAGCGCGGCCAGGTAGCCACGGAGGATGTGGGCGCGCTTCTCGGCCTCGCGCAGCCGGAACTGGGTGCGGCGGACGATGACGTCGATCTGGTGGTCGACCCACGCCGAGATGAACCCGTCGAGCGCGAGGGTGCGGGGCACGCCGTCGACGATCGCGAGCATGTTCGCGCCGAAGTTCTCCTGCAGCTGCGTGTGCTTGTACAGGTTGTTGAGGACGACCTTGGCGACGGCGTCGCGCTTGAGCACGATGACGAGGCGCTGACCGGTACGACCCGAGGTCTCGTCGCGGATGTCCGCGATGCCGGCGAGCTTGCCGTCCTTCACACCCTCGGCGATGCGGATCGCGAGGTTGTCGGGGTTCACCTGGTACGGGAGTTCGGTGACGACGAGGCAGGTGCGACCCTGGATCTCCTCGACGTTGACGACCGCGCGCATCGTGATCGAGCCACGACCGGTGCGGTAGGCGTCCTGGATGCCCTTCGTGCCGAGGATCTGCGCCCCGGTCGGGAAGTCCGGGCCCTTGATCCGCTGCATGAGCGCGCCGAGGAGCTCTTCACGCGTGGCGTCGGGGTGCTCGAGCGCCCACTTGGCGCCCGCAGCGACCTCGCGCAGGTTGTGCGGCGGGATGTTCGTCGCCATGCCGACCGCGATGCCGACGGACCCGTTGACCAGCAGGTTCGGGAAGCGTGCCGGCAGGATCGCGGGCTCCTGCGTGCGACCGTCGTAGTTGTCCTGGAAGTCGACGGTGTCCTCGTCGATGTCCCGGACCATCTCCATGGCGAGCGGCGCCATCTTGGTCTCGGTGTACCGCGGGGCAGCGGCGCCGTCGTTGCCCGGGGAACCGAAGTTGCCCTGGCCGAGCGCGAGCGGGTACCGGAGCGACCACGGCTGCACCAGGCGGACGAGGGCGTCGTAGATCGCGCTGTCACCGTGCGGGTGGAACTGCCCCATGACGTCGCCGACGACGCGCGAGCACTTCGAGAAGGCCCGGTCGGGACGGTAGCCGCCGTCGAACATCGCGTAGATCACGCGGCGGTGCACCGGCTTCAGTCCGTCACGGACCTCGGGCAGGGCACGACCGACGATGACGCTCATCGCGTAGTCGAGGTACGAGCGCTGCATCTCGAGCTGCAGGTCGACCTGCGAGATGCGGTCACCGGAGACGACGATGTCCCCGCTGTCGCCGTGGACGATCTCGGGCTGCTCGTCGGCGCCGTTCTCGTTGTCGTCAGCCATGTGGCTTCGTTCCCTTTCTGGACAGCCTGGAGGCTGTGGTTCCGTCAGTCGCGCCGGGCGCGACCACAGGTGGTCAGGACTGGTCCGCGCGGCTCACGCCGCGCCTCCAGGCCAGGATCAGATGTCCAAGAACCGGACGTCCTTCGCGTTCTGCTGGATGAACTGGCGACGGGACTCGACGTCCTCACCCATCAGCGTCGCGAAGACGCTGTCCACCGCGGCGGCGTCCTCGAGCGTGACCTGCAGGAGCGTCCGGGTGTCCGGGTTCATCGTGGTGTCCCACAGCTCCTTGTAGTCCATCTCGCCGAGACCCTTGTAGCGCTGGATCCCGTTGTCCTTCGGGATGCGCTTGCCGGCGGCGAGGCCGGCCTGCATCAGGGCGTCGCGCTCCCGGTCGCTGAACACGTACTCGTGCGCCGAGTTCGACCACTTCAGGCGGTAGAGCGGCGGCTGCGCGAGGTACACGTAGCCGCGCTCGATGAGCGGCCGCATGTAGCGGAACAGCAGGGTGAGGAGCAGGGTCGTGATGTGCTGGCCGTCGACGTCGGCATCGGCCATCAGCACGATCTTGTGGTACCGGGCCTTGTCCGGGTCGAAGTCCTCGCCGATGCCGGCGCCGAACGCCGTGATCATCGACTGGATCTCCTGGTTGGCCAGGGCACGGTCGAGGCGGGCCTTCTCGACGTTGAGGATCTTGCCGCGCAGCGGCAGGATCGCCTGCGTCATCGGGTTGCGACCCTGCACGGCGGAACCACCGGCCGAGTCACCCTCGACCATGAAGATCTCGGAGACCGTCGGGTCCTTCGACTGGCAGTCCTTGAGCTTGCCGGGCATGCCGCCCGACTCGAGGAGGCCCTTGCGACGGGTGGTCTCGCGCGCCTTGCGTGCGGCGAGACGGGCCTGCGAGGCCTGGATCGCCTTGCGCACGACGTCGCGGGCCTGCGTCGGGTTGCTCTCGAACCAGTGGGTGAGCTCGGTGCCGACGACGCGCTGGACGAAGCCCTTCGCCTCGGTGTTGCCGAGCTTGGTCTTCGTCTGCCCCTCGAACTGCGGTTCGCCGAGCTTCACGGAGATGACGGCCGTCAGCCCTTCACGGATGTCGTCACCCGTGAGGTTGTCGTCCTTCTCCTTGATGATCTTCGCCTCGCGCGCGTACTTGTTGACCAGGTACGTCAGCGCCGCGCGGAAGCCCTCTTCGTGGGTGCCGCCCTCGTGCGTGTTGATCGTGTTCGCGAAGGTGTGGACGCTCTCCTGGTAGGAGGTGTTCCACTGCATCGCGACCTCGAGCGCGATCTTGCGCTCCGGGTCCTCGGCCTCGAAGCCGATGACGTCCGGGTGCACCAGGTCGGCCTTCTTCTGGGCGTTGAGGTACTCGACGTAGTCGGCGAGGCCACGCTCGTAGAGGAAGGAGTCGTGCCGTGCCTCTTCACCCTCGGCCGGGGTGCGCTCGTCGGTCAGGGTGATCCGCAGGCCCTTGTTCAGGAAGGCCATCTGCTGGAAGCGCGTGCGCAGGGTCTCGTAGTCGAAGACGACGGTCTCGAAGATGTCGGCGTTCGGCCAGAAGGTGATCGTGGTGCCGTGGCCGTCGTCTTCCTCGTCCTTCGACAGGGGCGCGACCGGGACGCCGTCGGTGTAGCTCTGGCGCCAGACGTGGCCCTGCTGGCGGACCTCGACGTCGAGCTCAGAGCTCAGCGCGTTGACGACCGACGAACCGACGCCGTGCAGACCACCGGACACCGCGTACGCGCCGCCGCCGAACTTGCCGCCGGCGTGCAGGACGGTGAGCACGACCTGGACGGTCGAGACGCCCTCGGCAGCGTGGATCCCGACGGGGATGCCACGGCCGTTGTCGACCACGCGGACGCCGCCGTCTTCGCGGATGGTGACGTTGATCGTGTCGCAGTAGCCCGCGAGCGCTTCGTCGACGGAGTTGTCGACGATCTCCTGCACGAGGTGGTGCAGACCGCGGGGACCCGTCGACCCGATGTACATGCCCGGACGCTTCCGGACGGCTTCGAGTCCCTCGAGCACCTGGATCTGGTCTGCGCCGTACGCTGGATCGCTCTGCGGGGTCGCCTCGCCGGACGAGTTCTGTCGGTCGTCGTCAGATCCGGATGTCATTCGAAGGTGCTCCTGCCTGCGCGCGGAACACCCGCGCACTGCACCTCTCAGTCTACCGCAGGACCCCCTCCTCCGAGGGCGGATTCCGGCCGTGGACGGCCTTTTTTCGTCCTCCCGGACGATTTCGTCGCCCTACCCGTAAGTGTCGCGGGGACCGCGCCCCTGAACCGTCCTGGGACCGCGTTTCCAGGTGGGGGCGTCGGGGCCCGAAACCCGGATCGACTGCACCCCCGCCTCGGGGTGCCGCTCGGCGATGGTCGTCGTGACGGTGCTGCGCATCAGTCGGAGCTGGGTCGCCCAGGCCGTCGAGTCGCACCGGATGACGAGTGCACCGTCGTCGATGGTCACGGGTCGGGAGTGCTTCGCGAGTTCCTCGCCCACCACGGCGGGCCAGTCCACGAACAGCTCGGACCGCGCGAGGGGCTCGGTCCAGCCCAGTTCCTGCGCGAGCGAACCGACGACGTCACCGAGTCCGGCGGGCTCGCGACCGCGACCGTAGGGCACGGAATCGGGGTCGAGTCCCTTCATACGGCGCCGGCGCGCGTCGACGCCGCGCTTCGAGGGGTCGCCGAAGACGGCGCGGAGGTGCCGGTAGACCCGCGAGGGCTCGGTGGGTCTCGACGGTTTCGGCATCAGACGTCGGCCTCCGCCGGGTGGGCTCCCGGGTTCTCGGTCGGACTGGAGGCGCGGCTCGGCTCCGCCTCGTCGGTCACGATCGTGCCCGCTTCGATCCGGACCGTTTGCGCGGCCAGCTGCTCGGGCACGTCACCGAACACCGCCGCGGTGATGAGCACCTGCTCGTAGTCGGCGACCGCCCCGGCCAGGCGTTCCCGGCGCGACTCGTCGAGTTCGGCGAACACGTCGTCGAGGATGATGATCGGATCCCCCAGGCTCGACTCGGCGCGGAGGATCGACGCACTGGCCAGCTGCACGGCGAGCGCGAACGACCACGATTCCCCGTGACTGGCGTAGCCGCGGGCAGGTAACCCGTTCAGCTGGAAGAGGACGTCGTCGCGGTGGGGACCGACGAGCGTCAGGCCGCGGTCGAGCTCGTCGCGTCGACGCCGTTCGAGTGCCGCGCGGAACGCATCGGCAGCCGCGGTGACGGTGACCGGCTCGTCGGGTGTCCCGAGGACGGGATCCGTCGCGGCCGCGTCCTCCGGGTCGCCGCCGCGGACGCTCAGGACGCCGGTAATCGACGCCTCGTGCCGTTCGCCGGCGACGGTCGCGTAGGCCTCGGCCACGAACGGGGCGAGCCGCCGGGTGAGGTGGTCACGGGCGGCGATGATCTCGGCGCCGAACGCCACGAGACGCTCGTCCCAGACGTCGAGCGTCGCGAGCGAACCCGCCTTCGCACCGGTCGCCCGGGCCGACTTCAACAGGGTGTTCCGCTGCCGGAGCGTCCGGTCGTAGTCGGCGAGGACGCCCTGCATGCGCGGGGCGATCTGCCCGAGGAGCTCGTCGAGCATCCGGCGTCGGCCGGCCGGTTCGCCGCGGACCAGCGCGAGGTCCTCGGGAGCGAAGAGGACGCTCGTGCAGTAGCGCGGGAGCTCGCGGGGCTTGATGGCCGAGCGGTTCACCTGCGCCCGGTTCGAGCCGGTGCGGTTGATCTGGACCTCGGCGAGGATGCTGCGGTCCTCGTGCGCGAGCCGCGCGCGGACGATCGCCGCGTCGCAGCCCTGCCGCACGAGTGCCGCGTCCGTCGGGACCCGGTGCGACCCCAGGGTGGAGAGGTAGCCGATCGCCTCGACGAGGTTGGTCTTGCCCTGTCCGTTCCGGCCGACGAACAGGTTCGGCCCGCGTGCGAGGTCGACCTCGGCCTCCCGGTAGTTCCGGAAGTCCGTGAGTTGCAGGTGGTCGACGTGCACGCGGGCCGTGGCCGGGTTGCCCCGGTTGGACTACGCCTTCTTGACGGCGTGGCCGCCGAACTGGTTGCGGAGCGCCGCGACGGCCTTCATCGTCGGGGACTCGCTGCCCTGACGCGAGACGAAGCGGGCGAACATCGCCGCGGAGAGCGCGGGCATCGGCACCGCGAGCTCGATCGCCTCTTCGAGGGTCCAGCGACCCTCGCCCGAGTCGTCGACGTAGCCCTCGAGCTCGTCGAGCTTCGGGTCCTCGTTGATCGCGAGGACGAGGAGGTCGAGCAGCCAGGAGCGGACGACCGTGCCGCGCTGCCATCCGGCGAAGACCGCCGGGACGTCGTGGACGATGTCCTTGGCCTCGAGGAGCTCGTAGCCCTCGCCGTAGGCCTGCATGATCGCGTACTCGATGCCGTTGTGGACCATCTTCGCGTAGTGACCAGCGCCGACGCCGCCGGCGTGCGAGAAGCCCTCTTCGCGCGGGCCCTCGGGACGGAGCGCGTCGAAGACCGGCATGGCGAACTCGACGTCCTCGGGGGCGCCGCCCACCATGAGGCCGTAGCCGTTGTCCTTGCCCCAGACGCCACCGGAGACGCCGGCGTCCATGTAGCGGATGCCCTTCGCGTCGAGCTGCTTGGCGTGCACCTCGTCGTCGAGCCACTTCGAGTTGCCGCCGTCGATCACGAGGTCGCCCTCGCTCAGGACGTTCGACAGGTCGGTGATCACGTCGTCGGTGATCTTGCCGTGCGGGACCATGACCCACACGAGCTTCTTGCCCTCGGGGAGCGCCGCGGCGAGTGCGCCGAGGTCGGCGACGTCCGAGACGGCGGGGTTCGCGTCGTAGCCGGTGACCTCGATGCCTGCGTTGCGGAGACGGGCACGCATGTTGTTGCCCATGCGACCGAGGCCGACAAGACCGATGTGCATGATTTCCTCTTCTGTTCGTCGTCGCGCTGATGCAGGGGTGGCGCGTCAGCGCAGTGTTCGGCTGTTGCGCTTACCGCAGCAGGAGATTGGGCTGCAGCAGGTACCGGTATCCGTCCGCGGCCGGGGCCTCTTGCGAGGTCTGCCCGGTGATGAGCACCGGGCCCGGCTTGTTGGGGTTCTCCGTCTTGGTGAAGGAGATCCGGACGAACTCGGAGTGCACCGCGTTCAACCCGTCCAGGAGGAAGGCGGGCTTCAGCGAGACCACCGTTTCCTCACCGGTCAGCAACGCACTGATCGACTCTGACGCCTGCGCTTGTTCGGAACCGATCGCTTCGAGCGTGAGCCCGTCGACCGTGAAGGAGAACCGGAGGGCGGCTTCGCGCTCCAGGACGAGGGAGACCCGTCGGACCGCCTCGACCAGTTCCGCGGTGTTGATCACCGCGTGGTCCTGGACGGTCTCGGGGAAGAGCCGGCGGACCGGCGGGTAGTTGCCCTTGATGAGCAGCGACGTGACGGTCTTGTCGTCCGCGTGGAACGCGATGAGCTCGCGGTCGGACGAGCCGCTGATCGACACCGAGACGGTGGATGCCGAGCCGAACGTGCGGCCCACCTCTTGCAGGGTGCGGGCCGGGACGAGCGCGTGCAGCGGGTCGGACCCGACGCGGCCGGAGTCCCACGCGATGGTGCGGACGGCGACGCGGTAGCGGTCCGTGGCGATGAGCGACAGGTCGTTGTCGCCGACCTCGAGCTGGACGCCGGTGATCACGGGGGTGACGTCGTCGCGGCTGGCGGCGACGGCGACCTGGGACACGGCTTCGGAGAAGGCGTCGCCGGGGATGACGCCGGTCTGCTCGCCGATCTCGGGGAGCGTCGGGTACTCCTCGACCGGCATGGACAGCAGCGTGAAGTGCGCCGAACCGCAGGTGACCGAGATCTTCGAGTCCTCGGTGGTGAAGGTGACCGGGGCGTTCGGCAGGCGGCTCGCGATGTCGTTGAGGAGCCGGCCGGAGACGAGCACCGTGCCGGGGTCGTCGATCTGCGCGGCGATGGACGTCTGCGCCGAGACCTCGTAGTCGAACGACGAGAGCGTGAGTCGATCGCCGTCGGCGTGGATGAGGACGCCCGAGAGGATCGGGAGGGTCGTGCGCTGTGGGAGGAGCTTCACCGCGAAGGAGACGGCTTCGGAGAAGACGTCCCGGTTGACCTCGAACTTCACAGCTGGAACCCCTGTCGATCGGTTGGACTGTCCGGCCGCCCCATTGTGGCACAGCCCGGCGAGGCCCGGATTTCTTGTCATCCCGCCGTCCACAAGGTTGGCCCGCTGAGATCAATCGTTAACCAGGAGTAATGGTGTTAACGCCTGTGCACACTGTGGATAACCCTGTTAACACCGCTTGTCCACAGGGAACTACACACGTGTGAGTTGTGAGTGGTGTGTGGGCGGCGTCTGGATGAATGAATCTCATCTATCCACATCCATCCCCAGTCTCCACAGGTGGCCCCTCCGCTGTGAACAACCGACCGGCGTGTCCTCCACAGTTATCCACAGGCTTTCCACACTGTGTGAAGTCCGGCGCATGGAACCGTCTCAGATGGTGGATGCGCGCGGAAGCAGGCCGATCTGACGGTCGTCAGCCGCGCCTCCAGGGCCGTACCAGATGTGCGCAGCGCGACGCAACGCGACGTGCGTCAGCGGTAGCGACGGTCCTGCTTGATGCGGCTGGTTAGCTCGGTGACCTGGTTGTAGATCGAGCGACGCTCCTTCATGAGCTCCGCGATCTTCTTGTTGGCGTACATGACCGTGGTGTGGTCCCGGTTGCCGAAGAGCTGTCCGATCTTCGGCAGCGACAGGCTCGTCATCTCACGGCAGAGGTACATCGCGATCTGCCGTGCCGTGGCGATCGCCTGCGAGCGGGAGGACCCGTAGAGGTCGTCGACGGAGAGCTTGAAGTACTCCGCGGTGTGGTTGATGATGTCCGTCGGCGCGATCACGTTGTCGTCGTCGAGCGTGATGAGGTCCTTGAGGACCGTCTGCACCAGGGCCATGTCGACGGCCGTCCGGTTCAGGCTCGCGAACGCCGTGACGCGGATCAGGGTGCCCTCGAGCTCCCGGATGTTGCTCGACACCTTCGACGCGATGAACTCGAGGATGTCGTCGGGCACCTGCAGGTGGTCGGACTGCGCCTTCTTGCGGAGGATCGCGATGCGGGTCTCGAGGTCCGGCGCCTGGACGTCGGTGATGAGGCCCCACTCGAAGCGGGAGCGCATCCGGTCCTCGAACCCGGTCAGGTGCTTCGGCGCGACGTCCGACGTGATGACGACCTGCTTGTTGTGGTCGTGCAGCGTGTTGAAGGTGTGGAAGAACGCCTCTTGCGTGGAGTCCTTGCCCTGCAGGAACTGGATGTCGTCGATCAGCAGGATGTCGATGTCGCGGTACCGCTGCTGGAACTGGTTCGACCGGTTGTTCGCGATCGAGTTAATGAAGTCGTTCGTGAACTCCTCGCTGGACACGTACCGCACCCGGATCCCCGGGTAGAGGCTCTCGGCGTAGTGGCCGATCGCGTGCAGGAGGTGGGTCTTGCCGAGGCCCGAGTCGCCGTAGATGAAGAGCGGGTTGTAGGCCTTCGCCGGCGCCTCGGCCACCGCGACCGCCGCCGCGTGGGCGAAGCGGTTCGACGAGCCGATGACGAAGTTGTCGAAGTTGTACTTGGGGTTGAGCCGGGACTCGGGGCGACCGCTGGTCCCCGGGGAGTCGATCTGGCTCGGGACGAACGGCGCCTCGATGTACTGGCGGGGGGCCGCACTCTGCTCGACGGCTTCCTGCACCGGCTCGGCGTACTCGGGGACGTTGCTCGTGACCTGCGTGTCGACCCGCGGCTCGGACGCCATGTCCGGGTTCACCGTGATGGCGAAGTTCGCGACGGTGTCGTCACCGATGCGGGAGACGGCCTCGGTGATCGGGATGCGGATCCGCTGCTCGAGCATGCCGCGGGTGAGGTCGTTCGGCACCTCGAGGTAGAGGGTGCCGGCGAGCACGCCCTTCGGCTCGACCAGGTTGAGGAAGCCGTGCAGCTGCGGGGTGATGCGGTCGTCCTCCGAGAGGAGTCCGAGGACGGATGACCAGAGGTCCTCGACGGGGTCGGCCGGCATCGTCATGTCGCGCTCGTCTCCTGATGTCGTGTCGTGCTCGTCGCTGGTGCTCGTCTGCACTGGGTGTCCACCGCCGCCGGACGGACCGGCGCAGCGTCGACCGCCGGATCGTTCCTGGCGGGTCGTCGTGAGTCCGGGTGGCATCGTCGACGTCCCGGACACGTGTCGTCCCGCATGGTGGTCCACAGGGTTGTCCACAGTCTTGTCCACGACCGGCGCGAGCCGCACGACGAGGGGAATCCCCCGTCGTACCGGGCCGCTGGCCGGTCGATCACCCCACTGTAAAGGACTCGAGCGCGTCGTACCGAACGCACGTTTTCCCCAATGTGGATAATGAACGTGCGCACCGCTCCCGCGGTCGGGTCGACGACGGCGTTTGACCTGCTCGCCCCTGTCACGTACCGTTAACCAGTTGACTGCGGCCGTTCGGTCGCGCCCATCTGCGTCGTTCGGCACCGAGCGACTACACATACGTGACGGCTCGCCGCGAGCAGCCGTGTGGAGAACATCATGAGCAAGCGCACCTTCCAGCCGAACAACCGCCGCCGCGCCAAGAAGCACGGCTTCCGCGCCCGCATGCGCACCCGTGCCGGCCGCGCCATCCTGGCCGCACGTCGCGCCAAGGGCCGCACCGAGCTCAGCGCCTGATCAGGCTCCCCGCCTGATCTCGTCCTCCGGTACCGACTCGTGTTGGCCCGCGCCAACCGGATCGTCCGAGGTGACGACTACCGGTCCGTCGTGCGTCGTGGTCGCAGAAGCGCCACGGCGCACGCCGTCGTATCGGTGGTTCGTCGCACCTCGGACGACCCGTCGAGCGGTACCGGTCCGACCCGGTTCGGGTTCATCGTCGCGAAGACGGTGGGCAACGCCGTGACCCGGAACCTGGTCAGGCGTCGCCTCAAGGCGATCGCGCACGGACTGCTCGCCGACATCCCCGTCGGCTACGACGTGGTGGTCCGCGCACTGCCAGCCGCTGCGCAGGCCGGATGGCCTACCCTGCTCGAAGACGTCTCGCGCTCCTGTGCGCGTGGTGTGGAGAAGGCAGCATGAACCGCAACCTGTGGACCCGGCTCGCCTGGGCCGTCGCGTTGCTCCCGCGCAACGTGTGCGTCATCGTGCTGCGCGCCTACCGTGCCGTGATCTCACCGCTCTACGGCAACGTCTGTCGGTACCACCCCTCGTGCTCCCGGTACGCGCTCGAGGCGATCCAGCAGTACGGCGTCGTCCGCGGATCCGCCATGGGTGCATGGCGCATCGCACGGTGCAACCCCTGGGCAGCCGGGGGCATCGACGACGTCCGTGCACGGCGTCGCCCCTACGACGTCAACCGGTTCGGGTTCGTGCTCGCACCGACCCAGCCGCAGCCGCAGCCCACGGGTGGTTCCACCCTGCCGGTCCTGCTCCCCCAGCGCACTCGAAAGGCGTGACAGTCCCCATGGACCTCGGATTCATCGGAACGATCCTCTGGCCGCTCAAGTGGGTGGTCTCGGCCATCCTCGTGGGCTTCCACTGGATCTTCGAGAGCATCGGCATGGACCCCGGAGCCGGCATCACCTGGGTGCTCTCCATCATCTTCCTGACCTTCGTGGTGCGCGCCGCGCTCATCCCGATCTTCGTGCGCCAGATCAAGTCGCAGCGCCGCATGCTCGAGGTGGCGCCGCAGCTCAAGAAGATCCAAGAGAAGTACAAGGGCAAGAAGGACCAGTTCTCGCGTGAGGCCATGAGCCGCGAGACCATGGCGCTGTACAAGGAGACCGGGACGAACCCGCTGAGCTCCTGCCTGCCGCTGCTGATCCAGATGCCGATCTTCTTCTCGCTGTACTCGGTGCTGCACGAGGCGCAGATCAACAAGACGGGCATCGGCCTGCTCACGAACGACCTCGCCGCGTCGTTCGGCAACGCATCGCTCTTCGGCGCTCCCCTGCACGAGACGTTCACGAACGCCTCCGGCTGGGAGGTCCGGGTCATCGCCGGCGTCATGATCGTCGTGATGACCGCCTCGCAGTTCATCACCCAGCTGCAGCTCGTCGCGAAGAACATGTCGCCGGAGACCAAGGAGTCTCCGATGTACCGCCAGCAGAAGATGATGCTGTACATCCTCCCGCTGGTCTTCGTCATCTCCGGTCTGTCGTTCCCCCTCGGCGTCATGTTCTACTGGCTCGCCTCGAACGTCTGGACGATGGCGCAGCAGTACTTCGTCATCCGCAGCATGCCGACCCCCGGCTCCGAGGCTGCACTCGCTCGTGAGGCACGTCTCGCGAAGAAGGCGCAGCGTCGCGGTGCCGCCACCCCGGTCCTCGCCGAGGCCGGTGCCGGTGCCGGTGCCGCCGAGATCGAGGCCGTCCGCGTGACGACCCAGCGGCAGCAGCCGGTCGGCAAGAACCGTGCCAAGAAGAACGGGAAGAAGTAAGTGACCGAGCAGGACACCGCGGACGCCGTGGACACCACCGTCGACACCTCGACCGCGACCGTCGACGACGACGCCCGCGACGAAGCCGACATCGCGGCGGACTACATCGAGGAACTCCTCGACATCTGCGACCTCGACGGTGACATCGAGATCGAGGAGCGTGCGGGCCGCGTGTACCTGTCCGTCACGGACGAGGGCGACGCGCTCCGCGTGCTGTCGAAGCCGGACACCGTCTCGGCCCTGCAGGAGCTCACGCGCATCGCCGTCCAGGCCGAGACCGGCGAGTTCAGCAGGCTGATCCTCGACGTCGGCGGCTCGCGCGATGCTCGTGCGTCCGAACTGCAGCGCCTCGTCGACACCGCCATCGAGCGCATCGAGGCGGGTTCGACCACGGCTGCACTCCCCGCGATGTCGTCGTACGAGCGCAAGCTGGTCCACGACCTGGTTGCCGAGAAGGGCTTCCACTCGGAGTCCGAGGGTGAGGGTCGGGACCGCCACACGGTCGTCACCCGATGACCGAGACCGCGCCTCCCGTCCTCGAGACGGAGCCGGCGGCTGCTGCGACGCTCTTCGGCGATCGCATCGACCTGGCGCGTTCCTTCACGAACGAGCTTGCTCGACGCGGTGAGGAGCTCGGCCTGATCGGCCCGCTCGAACTGCCGCGCTTGTGGACGCGACACATCCTCAATTCTGCGGTGCTCGCTCCACTCCTGGAGGAACGGGGCCGGGTCGCGGACGTCGGTTCCGGTGCTGGACTCCCCGGCTTGGTGCTCGCGATCGCCCGGCCGGACGTGCACCTCACGCTCATCGAACCGATGGAACGGCGAGTGGATTGGCTGACGTCGGAGGCCTCGCGCCTCGGCCTCGACAACGTCGAGGTCGTCCGTGCCCGTGCTGAGGACGTCGCCGACGACATCGTGGTCGACCAGGTGACTGCGCGAGCGGTCAGCGCGTTGTCGAAGCTGATCCCCCTGACCGTGCCCCTGGTTCGATCCGGTGGCCAGCTCATCCTCATGAAGGGCGCCCGCGTCGAGGACGAGATGGAGAAGGCTCGGAAGGTCATCCTCCGGAAGCGTCTCGCCGATGTCGAGGTGCTCGAGCTCGGAGTCGGTGTGGTCGAGGAGACCACGCGCGTCTTCCGGGCTACAGTTGACTGACGCCGCGGCTCGGGCCGGTTCGACCGGCCACCAGTGGCTCCGCGTTCCACGTGAAACACCGAACCGGGGAAGAGGCACTCGTTGAGTTCATCGACCGATTACGACGCGTCGACACCGCTCGCCCGTGAGATCGCTGATCTGAACCGTCGTCGCCGTGCGATCGCGACGCAGCAGTTCCCGCTGCCGCCGAAGACGCGCGTCTTCACGGTGTCGAACCAGAAGGGTGGCGTCGGCAAGACCACCACCACGGTCAACCTCGCCGCTGCGTTGGCGCACGGCGGAGCCCGCGTGCTGGTGATCGACCTCGACCCGCAGGGCAACGCGTCCACGGCGCTCGGTGTCGACCACCAGGCCGAGGTCCCGAGCATCTACGACGTGATCGTCGACGAGGCACCGATCGCCGACACGGTCCAGCGCTCCCCCGAGTCGGACACGCTCTGGTGCGTACCGGCCACGATCCACCTCGCCGGCGCCGAGATCGAACTGGTGTCGCTCGTCGCCCGCGAACAGCGCCTGCGGACCGCGCTGGACCAGTACCTCGAGTCGCTGGACGAGCCGTACCACTACGTCTTCATCGACTGCCCCCCGTCGCTCGGGCTGCTCACGATCAACGCCTTCGTCGCAGCGCGCGAAGTCCTGATCCCGATCCAGTGCGAGTACTACGCGCTCGAAGGGTTGAGTCAGCTGCTCCGGAACATCGAGCTCATCGAGCGGCACCTGAACCCGAACCTCGCCGTGTCGACCATCCTCCTGACGATGTACGACAGCCGGACGAACCTCTCCAACCAGGTCGCAGCAGACGTGCGGGAGCACTTCGGCGAGCAGGTGCTCGAGGCCGTGATCCCCCGATCCGTCCGCGTCAGCGAAGCCCCGAGCTACGGGCAGAGCGTCGTTGCGTACGACGTCAACTCAACCGGCTCGCTCTCCTACCTGGAGGCGGCAGCCGAGATCGCAGCACGAGGAGCGCAGCACTGATGGCACCGAAGCGAACTGGACTCGGACGGGGCATCGGAGCCCTCATCCCGACGGCGTCGGAGCAGCAAGACCGCCCTGTCGACGTGTTCTTCCCGACCGGTGGATCGCCGGCGTCCGCGCCGCTCGTCGACGGTGGGACCGCAGAGGAGCTCGTCGCGGTTCCCGGCGCGCGTCTGGCGAACCTGAACCCCCTCGACGTCGTGCCGAACGCGCAGCAGCCGCGCAAGGAGTTCCGCGAAGAGGAACTGCAGGAACTCGTCCACTCGATCCGCGAGATCGGTGTCCTGCAGCCGATCGTCGTGCGCCCGATCGCCGGCGCCGCTGGGACGGAGCCGCAGTACGAGCTGATCATGGGTGAGCGCCGACTTCGCGCCACCAAGGAGCTCGGGCTGAGCACCATTCCGGCCATCGTCAAGGACACTCCCGACGATGCGATGCTCCGTGATGCCCTGCTCGAGAATCTCCATCGCGCGAACCTCAACCCGCTCGAAGAGGCTTCGGCGTACCAGCAGCTCCTTGCGGACTTCGGGATCACGCAGGAACAGCTCGCCCAGCGGATCGGCCGTTCGCGTCCGCAGATCACCAACACGATCCGTCTCCTGCGACTCCCCTCCCCCGTCCAGCGGCGTGTGGCAGCTGGTGTGCTCTCGGCCGGACACGCACGTGCGATCCTCGCTGCGCCCGACGCCGAGGCCATGGAGTACCTCGCAGAGAAGATCGTCAACGAGGACCTGTCCGTCCGGGCCGCCGAGTCGATCGCGCAGCAGCTCGCGGCGAAGACGCCGGTGAAGCCCAAGGCGGAGCCGTCCAAGCGGCAGGTGCACTTCAACGACCTGGCGGAGCGGCTCGGGGATCGGTTGAACACGCGGGTCAAGATCGCTGTCGGGGCGCGGAAGAGCTCGGTGACGATCGACTTCGCGAACGGGGATGACCTCAACCGGATCCTCGGGGAGCTCGGTATCGAGGACGTCGCGGGCTGACGTTCCGCCGTCGCCTGGCGCGGAGGTCTCTGTGCGGCGCTGTGCGGCCGCCTGCCGGCTCGACGGCGTCGCCGGGTCCGTGGGTCTGACGGCAGGTCTACTGGGCCCTGAGTGAGCCTGCTGTGGCCTCTCGGGTATCCCGTTGTTCGGGGGCCTGATCGTACAGCAGCGTTTCACGTGGAACATCGAGTCGAAGCGCCGAGGGTGGCTCGTTCGGCCAGCAGGCGCCGTTCTCTCCGATCGTGGCACCGTGCCCGCCCCCGCCGGAGCCGTCGTACCGAGCGATCTCGCCCCTGCACGGAGCAACCAGATGCGGCCAGGCGTCGAAGTCAGTGGCTCGCGTGTTCCCGCCGTGACGGTCATCCGGGCCGCGCATTCGCGGTGGGGTGATCGAGCGGTTTCGGCGCGTCTCGAATCCCGCCTCGAGCCCGGCTGCACGTTCGCACGCGCGTGGGTGGCGGGAGACGTTGAGGCGGAATGTAGGAAGACCCGCACGATACGAGGAGGAGTTGGCCCCCGGGGTTCCTTCGCGGCAACGGCGCGATCCGTGATGGGCGGGGCGCTCGGGCCGGGCCGCTCCCCCGTTGGTCGATGAGCTGCGAATGATCTCCTCGGCGCTTGGCACGGAGCCCTCGGTCTGCGAGCCGCTGCGAAGAGCTCCTGCTCGAGTGCGATGAGATGGGCGCGGGCCAGCTGAAGGCTCCGTCTCCCTCATGCGTGACGGCCGCACGCAGGGATCCCGCACCCGTCCCTGCATGCATGGAAGTGAGGGCTGTGGCTCCGGGCCGACTCGCTCTGTGTGCGGCCCTCCGGCGGCGAGTGTGGACCGCGGACAGGTCGAGGCCGGCGTCTTGCGCGCGGGCTTGGGGGAATGTTCCACGTGGAACGGGTGGATCAGGCTGGAGGTTTCACGTGGAACACGGCACGAAGCTTGCACAGCCCGACGGCAGCGAACACGGGCTTCAGCAGGCTCATCTCTCCGAACCGGTAGTCATCGGCAGCAACGAGCCGCTCAACGAGCTCCGGTCGCTGACACCCGAGGTAGATGCGCGCCTTCTCAGCGTGCAACCCGTTCGATGCGAAGGCGACCCATTCCGCCGACTCAATCCACGGGAATGCGTTCCGGACGTTCTCCCACGTCGAACGACTCTCCGACTCGATCGATACCGGGCCATCCCACCCGATGCAGTTCTCGATGTAGTCGCGGAGGAGCACGGCCTCCGCGACCGTCCCAAGCACCGCTCCCCCACTGCAGAGGATCTGAGCGGAAGCGCCGGCAGCGCGAGCCGAGCGTGCTGTGCGGACAGCGATCCGGGCCCGCCATCGATTCACGACGTTGACGCGATGGCTCCGATTGCCGAACCCCAGGACGACGACGAGCCCAGTGGAGCCCTTCGTTGGTCGTGGAAGCCGTCCTGCCCGAAGAGCGGCCCGCCAGTGCACGGCTTCGCCCACGGCCAGTGTCCCGAGGCCCACGGCCGCCAGGACGGCGGCGAGGGATGTTCCACGTGGAACGTGTCGGCATCCCACGATCGCAGCGTCAGGCCCGGTGGTCGCGAATCGCCTGCTCCGCGAGCTCGGCGTAGGTCCACCCCAGGTCGAAGCCCGACGCGGAGAGGGCCTGCGGCACGAGAGAGGTCTCGGTGAGCCCGGGGAGGACGTTCGCCTCGAGGAACCAGGGCGTCCCAGCGGCGTCAACGATGAGGTCGATGCGCGAGATGTGTCGCAGACCGAGGGCCTCGTGGGCTGCCACGGCGGCGGCGGACGCAGCAGCCGCGAACTCCTCGGACAGGCGTGCCGGCGTGTAGAAGGTGGTCTCGCCGGCGTTGTACCGCGCCTCGAACCCGTAGATGCCGTTGCGGGGGACGATCTCGACGGCGGAGAGCGCCACCGGACCGTCGCCGGTGTCGATGATGCCGACCGCGACCTCGGTCCCACGGATGAGCTGCTCGACCACGACATCGTCGCAGTACGTGTACGCGGTGACCATCGCGCGCGGCAGGTCGTTCACGTCGTCGACGAGGGTGACGCCCTGGGCGCTCCCACCTCGGGCAGGCTTGACGGCGAGTGGGACCGGGTGCTCGACAGCGATGCTCTCGAGGACGCCGACCGCGCCGAGCTCCCGGAAGACGTCGTGCGAGAGCGTGACCGAGCGCGGGGTCCGGACGCCCGCCCGCGCGACCAGCGCCGACGCGGTGGGCTTGTCCCATGCCAGCCGGGCCGACGTCGAACGTGAGCCGACGAACGGGATGTCCAGCGCCTCCAGGATGCCCCGCAGGGCGCCGTCCTCACCGGAGGCGCCGTGCAGAGCCGGCCACACGACGTCCGGGCGGCTCTCCCGCAGGGTCGGGAGCAACGATGCGTCTGCGTCGCGGAGGTCTACCTGCCAGCCGTACCCGGTCAGCGAGTCGGCCACCCGGCGTCCGGACCGCAGGGAGACGTCACGCTCGTGCGAGATCCCTCCCGCGACGACGACGACGTGACGGCGGGTGAGCTCGGCCATGCGGATGGACCTCCGGTACTGCGGGTGGAACGGTGAAAAGTGCTGATCAGGAGATGTTCGGCGGCGGAGCGCTCACCGACGATGCCGGTCGGACGACAGCGTTGGGCCGCGTCGCGGACCCGAAGGTCTCGACCAGCTCGAGCTCGTCGTTGACGACGTTCGCGAGCCGCTTCACGCCGACGCGGATCTGCTCCGGCGTCGGGTAGCAGAACGACAGGCGGATGTGACCGCCGCCGCGTCCGTCGGCGTAGAAGGCCGTCCCCGGGGTGTAGGCGACGAGCTCCTTGACTGCCCGCGGCAGCATCCCCTTGGAGTCGAGCGACTCGGGCAGGGTCAGCCACACGAAGAAGCCACCGTTCGGCTTCGTCCAGGACAGGTCCGGCAGGAACTCCCCCAGCGCGGACAGCATGGCGTCACGACGCTCGGCGTAGAGGCCCCGGAAGGTGTCGACCTGACCCTTCCAGTCCGCGGCGTCGAGGTAGGCGTTCACCACGTACTGGCCGAAGGAGTTCGGCGCGAGGACGGCCGACTCGTTGGCGAGGACGAGCTTCTCGCGGATGGCGTGGGGTGCGAGGGCCCAGCCGACGCGGAAGCCCGGCGCGAGCGTCTTGGAGAACGAGCCGAGGTAGACCACGCCCTCCTCGTCGATCGATCGGATCGCCTGCGGCGCCGGCTCGTCGAACCAGAGGAGGCCGTACGGGTTGTCCTCGAGCACGAGGATGTTGTTCGAACGGCAGATGTCGAGGATCTCGATGCGACGCTCGCGGCTGAGGGTCACACCGGCGGGGTTGTGGAAGTTCGGGATCGTGTAGAGGAACTTGATCCGCTTGCCCTGGGTCCGCAGGTTCGCGATCGCTTCGCGCAGCGCTTCGGGGACGAGACCGTTCTCGTCGGTGGAGACGTGCACGGTCTCGGCCTGGTACGACCGGAAGACCCCGATCGCGCCGACGTAGGACGGCGATTCGGCGAGCACGACGTCACCCGGGTCGATGAAGAGTCGGGTGACGAGGTCCAGCGCGTGCTGCGACCCGGTGGTGACGACGACGTCCTCGGCACTGGCACGGATGCCCTCGAGGCTCATCACGTCGACGATGTGCTCGCGCAGGGACCGCAGGCCCTGTCCCCCGCCGTACTGGAGCGCCATGGCGGCGTCCTCGGCCATCACACGGTCGAGGGAGCCCGTGACGAGCTCACGCGGCAGCGCGGAGACGTACGGCATGCCGCCGGCGAGCGAGACCACCTCGGGCCGCGACGCGACGGCGAACAGGGCTCGGACCTCGGAGGCGCTCAGCCCGGCGGTGCGCTGGGCGTAGGAGTCGTACCAGGGGTCGAGGCTGTTGCCGTTCGTCATCTTGGCTCCGTTCCAGCGGGACCTGCCCGCCACTCACATTCCCGCCACACTACGACATCGACCCCGGGAACCCGGGCCCCACGACAGAGCCGATCCTGAACCGGTGGCCCGGAACCGCGAGCGGCCCCGCACCCGGTGGGGTGCGGGGCCGCTCGGTGGGGCAGGTGCCTACGCGAGGAACTCTGCGAGGTCGGCCTCGAGCGCCGGCTTCGGCTTCGCGCCGATGACGGTCTTGACGACCTCGCCGCCCTTGAAGACCTTCATCGCCGGGATCGACGTGATCTGGTAGTTCATGGCCGACTGGGGGTTGTCGTCCACGTTGAGCTTCACGATCTCGATCTTGCCGGCGTGCTCTTCGGCGATCTGGTCGAGGATCGGCGAGACCGCGCGACACGGGCCGCACCACTCGGCCCAGAAGTCGACGAGGATCGTCTTGTCGGACTTGAGGACCTCGTCCGAGAAGGTGGCGTCGGTGACTGCCTTGGCGTTGGACATGTGTGCTCCTTCGAGAAGTCGATCAGTGGGTGCAACGCCCGGGGCGCTGCGGTATTCCGTGGATCAGGCGTGGGCGGCTTCGACGTCGACCGTGACGGGCGACTCGGGGGTCACGCCCTCGGCCGGGCCGGTCAGCGCGTCGTCGAGCTCGGCGAGGTACTTCTCCGCGTCGAGCGCCGCGACGGTGCCGGAGCCGGCGGCCGTGATCGCCTGGCGGTAGGTCGGGTCGATGACGTCACCGGCGGCGAACACGCCGGGCAGGTTCGTCTTCGAGGAGCGACCCTGGACCGCGATCGTGCCCTCGGGGGCGATGTCGATCTGGCCGTGGATCAGGTGCGTGCGCGGGTCGTTGCCGATCGCGATGAAGAGGCCGTCGAGGGCCAGTTCGCTCTCGGTGCCGTCCACCGTGTCGCGCAGCGTGACGCCGGTCACCGCGGAGTCACCCGTGATGCCGGTGACCTCCTTGTTCCACGCGAACTCGATCTTCGGGTCGTTCATCGCCCGGTCCTGCATGATCTTCGACGCGCGCAGGGTGTCCTTGCGGTGGATGACCGTCACCTTGTCGGCGAAGCGGGTGAGGAACGTGGCCTCTTCCATCGCAGAGTCGCCACCGCCGACGACGGCGATGTTCTTCTGGCGGAAGAAGAAGCCGTCGCAGGTCGCGCACCAGCTGACGCCGTGGCCGGACAGCCGCTCTTCGTCGGCGAGGCCGAGGTGGCGGTACGCCGAGCCGGTCGCGTAGATGACTGCGAGGGCCTCGTACGTCTCGCCGGAGCCGACCGTGACCTTCTTGACGTCACCGGTGAGGTCGACCGACACGGCGTCGTCGTACAGGACCTCGGCGCCGAACTTCTCGGCCTGTTCCTGCATCTTGATCATGAGGTCCGGGCCTTGGATCCCCTCGGGGAAGCCCGGGAAGTTCTCGACCTCGGTCGTCTTCGTGAGCTCGCCGCCGGTCTCGACGCTGGAGGCGACGATCAGGGGCTTGAGCTCCGCGCGTGCCGCGTAGATGCCGGCGGTGAACCCGGCCGGGCCGGAACCGATGATGATGAGCTGGCGCATGCCTCGCTGCCCTTCCGTAGATAGCTGACCGGGTCAACACATGCTACCGGCGTGGCATTCCGCATCACCCGGGAGCGCGTCAGCGACCGAGCCGCTTCCGCAGGATGTCGACGGCGCCCCTGATCTCGCCGTTCTTCGCGACGACGAGCGCCCCGAAGTAGACGAGCACCATCACGGCGCCGGTGAGGGCGATGGTGATCAGTGCGCCGGAGACGTCGGACATCGCGAACCCGTCGGCCGAGAAGCCGCCGAAGAAGTTGACGACGACGAGCCCCACGACGCCGGAGATGAGCGCGGCGATGACGAACTGCACGTGCGACCGCGTGACGATCGGCCCCTCGATGCCGTTCAGACGCTTGCGGACGAGGACGAGCGCGATGATCGTCTGCACGGTGCCCGCGACGGTCGTGCACACCGCGATCGAGACGCCGATCACGTTGCCGGGGAAGGTCGCGACGGCGAGGGCGCCGATGACGAACAGCACCGACTGGACGCACTGCATCAGGAACGGCGTGCGGTGGTCGTGCAGGGCCCAGAACACCCGCTGGATGATGAAGAGCATGCTGAACAGCACGAGACCCGGCATGTAGGCCCACAGGACCTCGGCCATCGCCTGGGTGTGGTCGAACCGGTTCTCCCAGATCCGGGCGAACGGCATCGCGAGCACGATGAGCGCGACGCTCGCGAACACGGTGAACAGGCCGACGATCCGCAGCGAGAGCGAGAGGTTCCGGCGCACTGCTCCGAGGTCGCCGCGTTCGGCGTCGTGGCTCATCCGCGTGAAGTACGCCGTCGCGATGGAGACCGCGATGATCGAGTGCGGGAGCATGAACAGCAGCCACGTCGTGCCGAGGGTGGCGATGCCGGCGCCCCCGGCGAGCGACGCGACGCGGGACTGCACGATGCCGGCGAGCTGCGTCACGAGGATCATCGCGAAGAGCCACCCGGCGGCCGTCCCGGTGGAGCGCAGCCCCACGCCGCGCCAGCGGAAGTCCGGTCGGAAGGTCAGTCCGGCACGCCGCCAGAAGAACGGCAGGAAGGCGGCCTGCGCGAACACGCCCAGCGACGCGCTGCCGGCGAGGACGGCGATCTTGATCGCCGTCCACCCCTCGGTGGAGGAGTTGACGTCGCGACCGCCGAACAGCGCGATGAAGACGATCAGTCCAGCGATCGCGATGACGTTGTTGAGCAGCGGCGCCCAGGTGAAGGGCCCGAACACCTGCTTCGCGTTGAGGACCTCGCCGAGGAGCGAGTACATCGCGTAGAAGAGGATCTGCGGCAGGCACCAGAACGCGAAGGCGACGGCCAGGTCCGTCTGCGCGTCGGTGAAGCCCTTGCTGTCGCCGGACGCCTGCTGGCTGTACACGGAGACGAGGAACGGTGCGAGGAGCGTCGCGACGATCGCGATGACGACGAACACCGACCCGCCGAGCGTCACGATCTTGTTGACGTAGGCCACGCCGCCGTCGGTGTGCTGCTTCATCGAGCGGACGATCTGCGGGATGAGCACGGCGGACAGCAGGCCGCCGGCGATGAGCGCGTAGATGTTGTTCGGCAGCTGGTTCGAGATGCCGAAGGCGTTCGCGGCGTCGGAGCCGGTGTTGCCGATCGCGAAGGCGAGGACGAAGGTCTTCGCGAAGCCGAGGATGCGCGACAGCATGGTGCCGGCGGCGAGCATCGCGCTGGCACGGCCGAGACTGCGCTCGGCGGCCGGCTCCGCGTCGACGGACGGCTCGGGCTGGGTGGCGCTGATGGTCGGCTCCTCGGGGTCGGCTGTCGGTGCGTCGCGCACCGCGGTGTCGGACTGGAGGAACGGTGCCCGCCGGTCGTGCGGCGATGCGGCGGGCACGGGGTCCCCACCGACCACCGGCTGGACCTCGAGCAGCCGGTTCGGGTCCTCGTCGTCGTCCTCGTCGACGTCGCCGTTCCGGCGACGGCGACGCTTCCGGATGCTCCGGAAGATGCCGAACCCGAAGATCGCGACGAGCGCCACCGCCGCGGCCGCGGTGATCACGGTCTCCCACTGCGCCTGGACGTTCAGCTCGACGGTGGCCGGGGTCGCGATCTTCACCCCGGTCGGACTCGTGAGGGAGAGGGTCAGGTTGACCTTGCCGTTCGCGACCGACTGGACCGGCACCGTCGTGCGGGTGGAGGAGTCCGGCTGGATCTTCACCTCGATGTCGTTCCGCACCACCCGCAGCGCGGAGTTGGACGGCTGCACGGACAACAGCACCGTGACCGGGAAGTCGGAGCGGTTCCGGATCGAGATCGGCAGCGAGGAGCGGTCGCCGAGCAGGGTGAGGCTGCTCGAGTCGGGGATGCTGATCTGCGAGGTCTTGCCCGCCCAGTTCGCGACCTGGGCGTCGACGGCGGTCGCGAGCCCGTCCGTGTCGGTGCGCCAGGCGTTCGAGGCCAGGGCGAGCAGCCGGAGTCGGGCGGGCGCGGTCAGGTCGGTCGGGGTGTCCAGCGCGGACGCGAACCCGGCGAGGTCCTGTTCGCCGTCCACCAGTCGCTGCAGCTGGTCGATGCGGGCGTCGCCGTTCGTCCCGGCGGACAGCGTGAGGGAGCCGGCCGTCGCGGAGGCCGCGGTGGAGAGGTCCGCCGGGGCGACCCAGGCGGTGTCCTCGAGTGCGTCGAGGGCCTGGCTCAGCCGCGCGGAGTTCGTCGGCCAGTCGCGACCGAGGGTGAGCAGGATCGGTGCCTCGGCCGTGCCCGCCCGGGCGGAGGTCGCGAGCGTCGCGGTGAGCTCGGACATGGCCGTCGACCACTCCTGCTGGCTCGACGCGGTCGCCGCGGTGCGGAGCAGGGCGGACATCGACTGGTCGGACACGAGGACGTGTTGCCCGGCGATCTGCTCGGACGCGGCGATCGTCGTGTCCGCGTCGGCCGACGTGTTGCCGCTCGACACGATCGTCGTCTTCGAGCCGGCCTTCGCGAGCGCCGGCAGGTCCGCCGCGGTGACGGTGCCGTCGGACGGCCAGGCGATCCCGTCCATCGAGTAGGGGAAGTCGAGCAGGGAATCGGTGGTGGGCAGCGTCGCGGGTGCCTCGTCGTCCGTCCCTGGGTCCGCGGTGGCGTCGTCGGTCGGTGACGTCGAGGCGGAGGGGTCGGCCGTCGGGCTCTGCGGATCCGACGTCGGGGTCGGGGTCGGGGTGGACGCGCCGGGGAAGTTCTGCTGCTTGATCTCCTGGTCGAGGGAGATCGGCGAGAGGACCCCGTCGGCTCCCGCCTGCCGGAGGCCGGTGACGTCGGCGTCGGCGTACGGGAGCGCGAAGGTCTCGTTGCGGAGTGACTCGAGCCGGTCCAGCCACGCGGTCGCCGACGACGGAGCGTTCTCACCGAGGATCCGGATGGACGCGATGATCCGCGGGTCGATCGCGACGGCGACGTTGTGGTCCTCGGCGGCGTCGAGCTGCTGGGTGAGCGTGCCGTCGACGGCGGTCGCTGAGGCCAGGACGCCGGCCGTCAGGACGCCCTGGTTCGTCGCCGGGACGGTGATGGGCATCGCGACCGAGACGCTCACCGGCGTCTGGTCCGTCTCGGGGTACCAGGTGATCGCGGACCGCGCCACGGCGTAGGTGTCACCGGCCGTGTACTCGGCGGCGATGCGTCGCGCGCCGAACGACGAGTACCCGCCGAGGGCGACGTTGCCCGAGACGATCTTCACCGAGCCGAGCGTGACGGATCGGTGTGCAGGGACCGCCGGGACGTCCACGGAGTCCATCGGGGCGCCGAGGTAACCGGTCGTGCTGGTGTCGGCGAGCCAGTCGGAGAGGACGTCGCGCGTGCTCACGGAGCGGAAGATGTCGAGCTCCGCGGTGCCGGCGGGGACGTCCGCGTCGGTGTCGTTCGTGACCGTGACGGAGAGCTCGAGGTCCTCGTCGCGCTGGACGATCCCGCGGTTCGCCGGCGCGATCGTGATCGTCGTCCGGCCCTGCTCGGCAGCCGCCGGGTGTGCGGCGTGCGTCGTGGTCGTGGAGGCCGTCGTGGCGAGTGCACCGTCGGCCGCAGCGGGCGCGACGACGAGGCCGAGCGCGACGAGGGCCGACGCGGCGGCGGCGAGCGTGGTGCGGAAGATCTGCATGCGGGAGGGGCCACGGGGTCGGTTCGGGCCGTCCACGAGTGTATGAGGCCCGACCATGAACGCTCCCGTGCGCGCGCACGTTGTGGAGAACTCAGGCCTGCGATCTGGGAGGATGAGGACCGTCATGCAGTCCGTTGCCCAGGCCGTCGAGCGACTCGACGCACTCGCCGCCACCGAGCCCGTCGCCATCCTCGCTCGGGCCTTCGCCGACGCCGGACACGAACTGGCCCTCGTCGGTGGGCCCGTCCGCGACGCCTTCCTCGGGCGTGCGGTCACCGACCTCGACTTCACCACCGACGCCCGTCCGGACGACATCCTGCGGATCGTCGGACCGATCGCGAGCAACACCTGGGACGTCGGTCGGCAGTTCGGCACCATCGCCGCGCGGGTGGCCGGCGAGCAGGTCGAGATCACCACGTACCGCAGCGACGTCTACGACGGCGAGACCCGCAAGCCCGAGGTCGCGTTCGGCGACACCATCGAGGACGACCTGCTCCGCCGCGACTTCACCGTCAACGCGATGGCGCTCCGTCTGCCCGCGCGGGAGCTCGTCGACGTGCACGGCGGCGTCGAGGACCTCCTCGCCGAGCGCCTGCACACGCCTCAGGCCGCCCGGGTCTCCTTCCGCGACGACCCCCTGCGGATGATGCGCGCCGCCCGGTTCACCGCGCAGCTCGGCTTCACGGTCTCGGACGAGGTGCGCGAGGCCATGACGGACCTGGTCGACTCGATCGACATCGTCTCCGCCGAGCGGGTCCGCGACGAACTGGTCAAGCTCCTGAACACGGACGAACCGGTGGACGGCGTGCGACTGCTCGTCGACACCGGGCTCGCCGAGCGCTTCCTCCCCGAACTGCCGGCGATGCGGCTCGAGATCGACGAGCACCACCACCACAAGGACGTCTACGAGCACTCCCTCACGGTCCTGACGCAGGCGATCGGCTACGAGGCCGAGCGGCACCCCGGCGAGGCCCCCGACACGGTGCTCCGACTCGCCGCGCTCCTGCACGACATCGGGAAGCCGGCGACCCGCAAGCTCGAGCCCGGCGGCGCCGTGAGCTTCCACCACCACGACCTCGTCGGCTCGAAGCTCGCGAAGAAGCGGCTCCGTGCCCTGCGCTTCGACAACGACACCATCGCCGCCGTCAGCCGCCTGATCGAGCTGCACCTCCGCTTCTTCGGCTACACGGACGGCGCGTGGACCGACTCCGCCGTCCGTCGCTACGTCCGGGACGCCGGCGACCAGCTCGAACGCCTGCACGAGCTCACCCGCTCCGACGTCACCACCCGGAACCGCCGCAAGGCCGACCGGCTCGCCTTCGCGTACGACGACCTCGAGGACCGGATCCGGGAACTCTCCGAGCAGGAGAAGCTCGACTCGATCCGTCCCGACCTCTCCGGCGACGACATCATGCGCATCCTCGACATCCCGCCGGGGCGTGCCGTGGGCGAGGCCTACCGCTTCCTCCTCGAGGTGCGGATGGACGAGGGCCCCCTCGGGTCCGACGATGCCGAAGCGCGCCTGCGGGACTGGTGGGCCGCCCGCGACGCGACCGCCTGACGGACGCGATCGGTTCTGCACCGCCGGTGGCGCGCCTCCAGGCCGTCCGCTAAGCTTGCCGGGTTGTCCGCACGCACTTTGCGTGGCGGGACACATGCATCAAACCCTCCTGCCCCGAGAACTGCTCGGGGCCGCTGAGACCAGAGGAGGTGGGTTCCGCATGCACCAGTACGAACTGATGGCGATCCTCGACCCCGAGATCGACGAGCGCACCGTCGCTCCCAGCCTGGACAAGTTCCTCGCTGTGATCCGCAACGACGGTGGCACCGTCGACAACGTGGACGTCTGGGGCCGTCGTCGTCTCGCCTACGAGATCGCGAAGAAGTCCGAGGGCATCTACGCCGTCGTGGACTTCACGTCCACCCCCGAGGCCGCCAAGGAGCTGGACCGTCAGCTCGGCCTCTCCGAGGCCGTGCTCCGCACGAAGGTCCTCCGCGCCGAAGAGGGCATCGCGCAGGTCGCCGCCCAGAAGCAGCGCGACGAGGCCCGCGCGGCCCGCAAGGCCGCCAACGCAACCGCGACCGCGAGCGCCGAGTAACCCGTGGCCGGCGAAACCGTCATCACGGTGGTGGGCAACCTCACCGCGGACCCGGAGCTGCGGTACACGCAGAACGGGCTCGCCGTGGCGAACTTCACCATCGCGTCGACTCCTCGCACGTTCGACCGTCAGGCGAACGAGTGGAAGGACGGCGACGCGCTGTTCCTCCGTGCGAGCGTCTGGCGCGAGTTCGCCGAGCACGTGGCGGGCTCGCTGACGAAGGGCTCGCGCGTCATCGCGCAGGGTCGTCTCCGTCAGCGCTCGTACCAGGACCGTGAGGGCCAGCAGCGCACGAGCATCGAGCTCGAGGTCGACGAGATCGGCCCGTCGCTCCGCTACGCGACCGCGCAGATCACCCGTGCTGCGGGTGGCTCCGGCGGCGGTCGTGGCCAGGTCGGTGGCGGCAACGCCCCGGCGGGCAACGGCGGCAACGGCGGCGGCTGGAACAACAACGGCGGCGGTCAGTCGGACGCGCCCTGGTCAACCCAGGGTGGCCAGCAGGGCGGCAACGCACAGTCGAACGACGTGTGGAGCACCCCGGGCGGCACGTACGACGACGAGACCCCGTTCTGATCCTCCGCGGTTCAACGGACACAACTTCCACTTCTTAAGGACAAACAATGGCTGGAAAGAGCACCGGCGATCGCCGGAAGCCTCGCGGTAAGGGCGGCAAGAACGCCGCTCCCGCGAAGTCGATCAAGGTCGGCGTCATCGACTACAAGGACGTCGCGACCCTTCGCAAGTTCATCTCGGAGCGTGGCAAGATCCGCGCCCGTCGCATCACCGGCGTCTCCGTCCAGGAGCAGCGCCTCATCGCCCGTGCCGTGAAGAACGCCCGTGAGATGGCGCTCCTCCCCTACGCCGGCTCCGGCCGCTGATCGGAGGTCGACACATGTCGAAGCTCATCCTCACCCACGAGGTCTCCGGCCTCGGTTCCGCCGGTGACGTCGTCGACGTCAAGAACGGCTACGCCCGCAACTACCTGATCCCGCAGGGCTTCGCTGTCGCGTGGTCCAAGGGCGGCGAGAAGCAGGTCGAGTCGATCCGTGCGGCACGTGCCGCTCGCGAGCTCGCCACCATCGAAGAGGCACAGGACCTCAAGATGAAGCTCGAGAACGCGACCATCAAGCTGACCGTCAAGGCCGGCAAGGACGGTCGTCTGTTCGGCTCCGTCCGTCCGGGCGACGTCGCTGACGCCGTCCAGGCGCAGGGCGTCGGCTCGCTCGACAAGCGCAAGGTCGAGGTCCCCGCGACCATCAAGACCGTCGGTGACCACGAGGCCACCGTGCGTCTGCGCGAGGACATCACTGCCGTGATCTCGCTCCAGGTCGTCGCCGCCAAGTAACACTGGCTGCGGTCTTCCGCTCACGACGGGCGGGTCTCCTCCGGGAGGCCCGCCCGTCGTCGCGTTCCGGGGTCGTCGGTGGCGGTTCCGACCCAGGAGGCGCGGCTCGTCCCGCGCTGACCGGTTACTTCTCAGACAGGCTCGCGCTTGCTGGGAACGGCTTGGGAAAGTTGTCCTCAGGTTTCCGTTTGTCAACTGTTTTTACACAGGCGAAACGGTCGGATCGGTAACCTTCAATGCGTACTTGAACCCCACTTCTCCACACATGGTGTGGAACACGAAACCCCAGGTCAAGCGGTCGAAAGTGTGTTCCCCGGGCCACTTGTCCACACCGCTGTCCACAGTTGTCCACACAGCATCCCGGCGTGTTCCGCAGGCTCTCCACAGAGTTATCCACAGGGCTGTTTGCTGGGGATAACTCTGTCCCCGTAGCTTGGCCCAGCGACTCGGCGATGTCGGTCGCCCGGGGTAGAACAGGGACGGTCGGTTCGTGACGGCCGCCGTCGGGCGGACCCGTCGCAGCCACTGGACGAGCCGCCACTGAACAAAGAGGAGCAAGTGTGTCGATCGCGCATCTCGAACCCGCGCCGCAGGACTACGCGGATCGTGGTGGCGCGGAACGCACTCCCCCGCACGACATGCTCGCCGAGCAGTCGACGATCGGCGGCATGCTCCTGTCGAAGGACGCCGTGGCCGACGTCATCGAGACCGCACGTGGCGTGGACTTCTACATCCCCAAGCACGAGGTCATCTTCGACGCGATCCTGTCCCTGTACTCGCACGGTGAACCGACCGACGTCATCGCCGTCACCGACGAGCTGACGAAGACCGGCCTGCTGTCCCGCGCCGGCGGCGCCGAGTACCTGCACAGCGTGACGAGCATGGTGCCCACCGCAGCGAACGCCGGGTACTACGCGGCGATCGTGGCAGAGAAGGCCGTGCTGCGCCGCCTGGTCGACGCGGGCACCCGCATCGTGCAGATGGGCTACGCGTCCGAGGGTGAGGTCACCGACCTCGTCAACAGCGCCCAGGCCGAGGTCTACAACGTCGCCGGTGGTGTCCAGACCGAGGACTACGTCCCCCTCACCGACGCCATCTCCGCCGCCCTCGACGAGATCGAGGCCGCGAAGGGGCGCGACGGGCAGATGACCGGTGTCCCGACCGGGTTCGCCCAGCTCGACGGCCTCACGAACGGCTTCCACCCCGGGCAGCTCATCATCATCGCCGCCCGACCAGCCCTCGGGAAGTCGACGCTCGCGCTCGACCTCTGCCGCGCGGCGGCGATCAAGCACAACGAGACCGCCGCCTTCTTCTCGCTCGAGATGGGTCGCGCCGAGATCGCGATGCGTCTGCTCTCCGCCGAGTCCAGTGTGCCGCTGCAGAACATGCGCAAGGGCACCGTCGACTCCCGCGACTGGACGACGATCGCGCAGACCCGTGGGCGCATCAACGACGCCCCGTTCTTCATCGACGACTCCCCCAACATGACGCTCGTGGAGATCCGGGCGAAGTGCCGGCGCCTCAAGCAGCAGCACAACCTCCGCATGGTCGTCATCGACTACCTGCAGCTCATGACCTCGGGCAAGAAGGTCGAGTCCCGCCAGCAAGAGGTCTCCGAGTTCTCGCGTGCGCTGAAGCTCATGGCGAAGGAGCTCCAGGTCCCCGTCGTCGCGCTGTCGCAGCTGAACCGTGGTCCCGAGCAGCGTGCCGACAAGAAGCCCCAGATCTCCGACCTGCGTGAGTCCGGGTCGATCGAGCAGGACGCCGACATGGTCATCCTGCTGCACCGCGAGTCGGCGTACGAGAAGGACAACCCGCGGCAGGGTGAGGCGGACCTCATCGTGGCGAAGCACCGCAACGGGCCGACGGACACGATCACGGTGGCGTTCCACGGGATGTTCTCGAGGTTCGTGGACATGCCGCAGTAGGCGCGCTTCTCGTTGTGGGTTCCAAGCGAAAGTGTCCGATTCCAGACTTTTGTGTCCACTGATCAGCACCACGTCCTAGAGCAACAGGTCGTCCCGGTCCTCACTGACGATGTCCGGTGCCAACAGCCGCGATCTTGACCCCTGGCCGCCGCAAGGGCGTTGTCGGTAGTGCGAGAATCTCGCGACAGGTGGTCGTTACCGAACTAGCTGAGACCATCACGGTGGCATCTTGGGGCATGTTCTCGTGGACCGCGGAGGGTTGTCCCCTCCCGCCGTTGTCGTCCGCCAACCAACCTGTCCAACTGCCACACAACGTGTCCTGAAATACGGAGTTGGACAGGTTGTTTGGCAGCGCGGACAGCCACGTCGACTAGTGCCAGGCTCAGCCCTCGTGCGCCGGGAGGCGTCCGTATAGCGCGCGTGAACTGAGATAGCCCGCGTACCACCTATGTGAGACAGGGTTAACTGCGGAGCAGGGCCGTAGGAGTCCGAAGCCCCCGCAGGCATCTCGTGGCTCAATGGCGAACCGCCGAAGGGACGCTGCGTTCAGCGTCCATTCACGCCTAGCGGTGACTTGGCTCTGGCGGTCTAGTAGACGTCGCTCGCCTGCTCGGGCGTGAGATGACGGATGTCGGCGAAGAGCTGAGTCGCAAGGCCTGCTCGGCCGCGGAGCGCGACACTCAGGTCTGGTGCGCGGCTATGTCGGGGCCAACTTCTAAACTTGAGCAGACGTGCAGCTTCTTCTACGCGCTGTGCCAAGAGGGAGGGTGGCGGATGGCGATTGGGTACAGGGCCGTACTGCGCCTAACGAGGGGTCAGAGCGCGGTCGCGGCGGCGGAGGAGCAGGTACGCACCTGGCTGAAGGGCAAGGTCGGCAAGCGACCTGCCCAGCAGGCCCGTGTCGACTGGGACGGCCCCGGGCACTACGCCATCGGCCGAGGTCTCGAGCTGCTTGTCGTGCACGCCGATCACGACGAGCAGACGCCCCGCAGGTTGTACAGGATCATCGAAGCGAACCCGTCTGGCCGGTGGATCGTGTCCGTGTACGCGGGCACCCTCGTGTCGAAGCGCGGCGGCGAGCAGACCATCGTCGTCGAGGTCGACCTCTCCGGGGCCGACCGGGAGGCAGCACTAGCGAAGGTGGCGCCACCGAAGATCGTGCGCACGCTGCTGGACACGTACGACGCCAGCGACGGGTCCGTGCAACTTACCGGAACACCAAATGTTGTTCGCTCCGCTCAGATCGAGGATCTGCTTGCTGCGATTGCCGACCCGAATCGCACGGCATCAGTTGTCGTCGCGCTCTCGCCCGCACGTGATCTTGATGACGCATGGCGGAAAGTCGTCGGGAGCCTCACCCGGCAAAGCGTGGGCGTTACAGCGGCGTACGTCGTGTATCACGATGCCGCCGAAGCATTCGCCGAAGCGCTGCCGGTAAGCCACCGCTTCCACCCCGGCCAGATTCGCACGTTCCTTCCTGACGTTGAATTCGACAGTCCCAGTGACGCCATTCGCCACCGATGGTTGGCACTGCCCACTCTGACCCGTTCGTTGCAGCGAGGCCGGGTTGCAGAGCCGCTGCAACGTCGCCATGGAGAAGACGCTCGCCGCCGCTTCGTCGAGGCCCAGCTGCCTGCGGACGTGCAGCGCATGATCGAGCTGTTGCGACGCAGCGAGACCGGCATCGAGCGCGCGGCTCGGGTGCAGGCAATCGTTGCCAAGGCTCGAGCAGTCACCCCGCTCCCGGCGCAGCAGCCAGTTGCGACCGAATCGGCGAGTGATATAGCTCAGAGTGCTCCCGAGGCACCCGCAGCCTCGTCGCCATGGCGTGAACGCATCACGGCGATGCTTCGCCGTTGGCTAGGACGCGATCCCGCGCTGCCGAAGGAGCTGGACGACCTTGATACGTTCATTGAGGCCAAAGTCGCTGAAGTGCAGGTCGCAACCGACCAGCTAGCGGAAGCAGCGGGCTCCGTTGAGAACTTGCAAGCGGAAGTGGTGCGGCTACGCCGCGAACGCGAGGACATGGAACTCGAGTGGGCCGTCGCGCTCGAGGCGCGCCAAAACGCCGATCGAGATAACACGGTGTTGCGCCGCCGTCTCGCTGCAAGCCGGCAACCTGGCGATGCCTACGTCGAGCCGGACACCGAAGACTGGGCTGCGCCAAGCACCGTCGAGGAACTGGTTCGTCGGCTCACTGCGGGCGACGATGAACACCACGTGACGGCTCGGGTTGTCTTTACCGGCGACGACGACGGGGCGATCGAGATCGACCGCCGCTACCCATCCGGGGTTTACGCCACCGCGTTCTGGTTGCACGTCCGCGTCCTCCATGACTACGCCGAAGCCCGGCTCAACGGCTTCAACGGGGGTCTGCACATGTATCTCGGTGCAGATGCCGTCGCTGGCACCAAGTGCCCGCCCGGACAGCACGCCGCAAAGGAAAGCCAGACCGTGCTCAATAACACGAGGTGGTCGGCAGAGCGCGTGTTCTCCGTCCCCACAACCGTTCGTGAGGGCGCCACGGTCCTCATGGAAGCGCATTTCAAGCCGACTTGGCGCGACACCTTCGCACCGCGCTTGTACTACTACGACGACGTTGCAGGGACCGGGAAGGTCTATATCGGCTACATCGGCCGGCACCTGACGAACACCCAGACCTGAGCACCTCGAGCTCACATTCGGCGCGCCGCTTCGACGCGAGTGCGAGCCCAGTGTGGTTCGACCTAGCAGGACGTACGCGCGACCGACGTACTGCTGCCCGATAGCGGATCGCCTACTGGGATGGGCCTCCCGTTCCTTCCCCTTGCACGTGTTGCGGCCTGCGGAGCGTTCTGGGAAGCTGGTCGGCTTTGCTCATTCACTAGGGGGTTGCCGTGTCCACTCATGACCAGATCGAGACCAACCGGGCGAACTGGGACGAACGAGTTTCAGATCACCTCGTCGCCTACAAGGCGGCTGAGTTCGCCGACGACCCCTCCGCCAACCGGGTCATGTTCGAAGCCAAGGTCATGGCTCCCCACCTCCCCGATGGGTCTCTCACCGGGCTCGACGTCGTGCACCTTCAATGCCACATCGGGGTTGACTCGATCAGCCTCGCCAGGCTTGGGGCACGAGTCGTCGGCACCGACTTCTCCGGTGACGCGATCGCAGCAGCCACCTCGCTTGCTGCTCGGGCCGGCGTCGATGCGTCCTTCGTCCAAACATCCAACGAAGACGCCCCCGATCAGCTCGGCCGGCAATTCGATGTTGTCTACACAACCGTCGGCGTCCTCGCGTGGCTCCCGGACCTCACCACGTGGGCGCGCGCCGTCGAACGGCTCCTGAAACCGGGCGGGCTGTTCTTCCTCTACGAAGCACACCCCATGGTCATGACCCTCCAATACGACCGACAAGACACCGCCCTCGTCGTCACCGAGCCGTACTTCGGAGCGGGCGAAGCCCAACGATTCGACTCCGGGACCACGTACGCGAGCGACACCCTTCTCACGAACCGAACCACGTACGAGTGGCCCCACTCCCTGGACGAAATCTTCACCTCGATTTTGGCTGCGGGGCTTCAAATCGAAGCCTTCCACGAATACACCGCCATGCCATGGGAGCCCATTCCGAATCTCGTCAAGACGCCGGCTGGTTACGCGCTTGCTGACGGCAACGAACGCGTGCCAATGATGTTCTCTATCGCTGCGCGGAAGCATCACCACCCGTCTCGTTAGCCGATCGTCCAGCGGTGCCTGGCGAACTCAGCCTCCTCGTGGGAGCTTGGGACGATGCAGCACAACGACGTGACGCTCACCTGGCGTTCGATAATCAGTGACGACGAGCTAGCAGGCCTCACCGCGGCTCAGGGAGGGTCACCCGAACCCGGCTGGTGGGACCGGATAAGTCCGCACTCCCTGGGCTGGGTCGCGGGCAGAGCCCCCGGTGGTGAGCTGGTCGGCTTCGTCAACGTCGCCTGGGATGGTGCAGACCATGCGTTTCTCATCGACGCCAAGACGCATCCGACATACCAACATCGGGGCCTTGGAACAGCGGTGGTCCGCTACGCCGTCGACGCGGTCCGATCCGCCGGCTGCGAGTGGTTGTTCGTCGACTACGGCGAGGACATGGTGCCCTTCTACGAGGGGGCCTGCGGCTTCCGACCCACCCACGCCGGCCTCGTGCGTCTGCGCTGATCCCGCGTCTCGATAGCCCATGGACTTTCGAGGCTCAGATCCTTCGTCCAACAACCGGCCGGGCAACAGCTGATCGTTCGTATCCGTCACAGCGGTCGTGCCAGCGCGGCGAGCTGGAGTGCTTGCACGGAACGGAGGTGTTGTTCCGAGCGGTGGCGGCCGTTGGCGGGAGACGGATGTGGTGCTGCGATGACCGGAAGGAGTCGGGGGTGCTCGTCCAGGGTGAGGTGTCGCATGATGCCGTCGAGGGCGACGGCCCCGTACGTGACGATCGCAGTGAGCGCGGGGAGGGCCGCGAGCAGTGCGGCGAGGGCATGCCGCCCCTCGTCGATGTCCGCGAGCCGCACGCGGCCGGGGACTTCCCATGGGATGAGATTCCAGCGGAGGTACTCGTTGCGTGCGAGTCCGGACTCGATGCGGGCTGCGCGGAACGCGGCCGCGGTCGGGCCCGGGTTGTCCTCGCTGCAGATCGCTGCGTGCGCTGCGGCGATGGTCTGGGGGCCGGGCGACTGCATCAGGACCAGGACGCGGCTGGATGTACCGCCGGATCGTGGGTCGAAGCTCGGGACGAACCGTCGCGAGCCGTCCGGTGCGGTGCGCCATGTCTCGGCGAGAGCGTTCAGCGATCGAACGTCCGCGAGCTCCTCGGCGGTGCTCACGCCGGCTGTGGCGGTGCCAGGAGGGTGCCACGGATGACGGATCCGTGGAAGGTGCGGACGGCAACGGTGATCCACGCGACGACGAGGCCGACGTAGTAGACAACTGCGAGGACGGCGACGACGGTCAGTCCTGAGTGCAGGGCGAGCCCGTTCAGGCCGGTGACGCAGGTCCCGACGGGGAACGTGAAGGACCACCAGGTCAGGCTGAACGGCAAGTGTTCGCGGGCAGTGCGGATGGTGATCGCGAGGGCGATGACGGTCCACAGCAGCGCGAAGCCGAGCATCGCGAACCCGTACACCAGCGCCACGACCAGCAGGGCATGCGCGGTACTCGCATCGACAACGGTGGGGGCGTTCGATGCGAGGAGGTTCACCGCGGTGATCGACTGTCCGACCGGCCCGAGGACGATCCACAGAGTCGGGACCATGCCCGCGGCACCGACCTTGTGCTGCGCGAGACGGTTCCAGATCAGCGTGATCACGACCAGCGACGTGATGAGGCTGAGGCCGAAGAAGCCGTAGCAGGACCACAGCAGCGTCTCCCGCGCCTGCCCGGCGGGGGCGTACGGCAGCAGGAGCGCACCGGTGGAGGCAGACACCATCGGCGGGACGATCGGCATCAACCAACCGCCGAACGCGGAGTCGGGCTTGTTCTCGTGGCGGGTGAACGCCAGGTACGGCACGAGCACTGCCGTGAGCAGTCCTCCGATGGTGCCGATGGTCCACAGGACCCAGTCGACGGTGACGGCGGCGGGCAGGCCGACCCAGTCCTTGCCGAGCAGGAGTGTCCCGGCGCCGACGGTGAGGAACGCCATCGGCGGTGCCCCGTAGAAGTGCGAGATCACCGGGTTGAGCTGGTGCCCGGCTGCAGTGCTCCGGTAGCGCATCCAGTGCAGCACCGTCGCGATCGTGAGGGCGACGAGGAGCACCGCGGCGATCGCCCACACGACCGTCGCCGCGAGGCGCAGCCCGGGGAACTGCAGCGGCAGTGACGCAGCTGCGACAGCGACGATCCCCGTGCCCATGATCGACGCGAACCAGTTCGGTGTGAGATTCGACACGATCAGGCCTGGCCGCTCCAGGTCACGGAACAACGCCGTCTGCGGCCGTTGGGGCAGCTGGCTACCGTTCGCGGGTGCAGGGTCCGTGCGGAGCGTTGTCATGGGCCAAGCCTGCGCGAATCCTGCCCCTGGCGGTACCCGGAACCTCTTGGCAGGGCACAATCAATGATTGTGGCACTACGGCGACTCACGGACCGAACCCTCGACCTCGACACACTCGACGTGCTCGCACGCGTCGCCGAGACCGGCTCCCTCTCCGCTGCCGCTGGAGCGCTCGGCGTCACGCAACAGGCAGTGTCTGCTCGGATCCGGGTCGCCGAGCGCATGGTCGGTCACTTGTTGGTGCACCGCTCGACCACGGGGTCGGTGCTGACCGAGACCGGCCGGCTCGTCGTCGGGCTGGCCGGACCGGTCCTCGACGCGTCTCGCCACCTCGAGGCAGGAGTGGCTGCGCTGCGGACTCCCACGGGTTCGCTCGTCGTCGCAGCGTCACAGACGATCGCGGAGCTGCTGCTGCCGGGCTGGCTGCTCGAATTCCGCCGCCGCGAACCCGACGTGCGGGTGCGCCTGATCGCGGGCAACTCCGCCGCGGTGACGGACCTCGTGCAGTCGGGTGGCGCGAACCTCGGGTTCACGGAGACCCCGGTGACGGCGGCAGGTGTGTCCGCGCAGGTGATCGCGGACGATGAGCTCGCGGTCGTCGTTGCGCCGGAACATCCCTGGGCTCGGTCGACCGGGATCACTGCGGAGGTCCTGGCGGCGACGGCTCTGCTCCTGCGGGAAGAAGGTTCCGGAACTCGCGCGACCCTCGCCGCATGGCTCAGGGAGGCCGGTTTGAGCATGTCGGTTCCGGCCGCGGTGCTGGAGACCACGAGCATCATCCGGGCGAACGCGCAGGCTGGAATTGCACCGGCGGTGATGAGCCTTCGCACGGTCGCCGCCGACATCAACGACGGGTCGCTGGTGCGGGTCCCGCTCGCTGGGCCGCCACTTGCCCGGCCGTTGCGGGCGATCTGGTCGGGAGAGCCTCAGCCAGCTGGTTCTGCTTTCCTGCGCGTCGCCCACGAGGTGACCGGTCGGGGTCAGCGCAGCCCGTAGGGCAGCTCCGGATTGTTCTCCGCGATCTCGGTGAGCCGGTTGTACTTGGCGACGCGTTCTCCGCGGGCGGGTGCGCCGGACTTGATCTGTCCGGTTCCGGTGCCGACGACGAGGTCCGCGATGAACGTGTCGGTGGTCTCGCCGGACCGGTGCGACACCATGCTCCGCATCCCGAGCGAGCGTGCGACGCCGATCGCGTCCAGGGTCTGGGAGACGGTGCCGATCTGGTTCGGCTTGATGAGCGCCGCGTTCGAGAGCCCGTCCTTCCCACCGTCGCGGATGCGCTGCGGATCGGTGACGTAGAGATCATCGCCGACGATCTGGAGCATGTCGCCGAGCGCGAACGACATCGCCTTCCAGCCGCCGTGGTCATCTTCGGAGAAGCCGTCTTCGATGCTCCGGATCGGATACCGGCTGATGAGGTCGCGGTAGTAGTCGACCATGCCTGCGCGGTCGAGCCGGCGGTCCACGACCCGGTAGCTACCGTCACCGAGCGCGAACTCGTTCGCCGCCGGGTCGAGTGCGATCGCGACGGTGTCCACGCCGGGCTCGTAACCGGCGGTACTGATCGCGGCGACGAGGAGGTCGAGGGCCTCCTCGGGCGCGGCGATCGACGGGGCGAAGCCGCCTTCGTCCCCGAGACCGAGACTGCCGAACCGTTCCCGGACCAGTGCCGCCAGCGCGTGGTAGACGTCCGATCCGATCCGAACCGCGTCGGTCATGGTCTCGGCGTTCACCGGGGCGATCATGAACTCCTGGAAGTCGAGCGCGTTCGCTGCGTGCGCTCCGCCGTTGAGCACGTTGAAGTGCGGGACGGGCAGGCGGGGCGTGCTGCCGGTGACGTCTGCGATCCAACGCCAGAGCGGCAGCTCCGCTGCGGCGGCGAGAGCGCGTGCCATCGCGATCGAGGTCGCGACGACACTGTTCGCGCCGAGCCGGCGGTGGTTCGGGGTGCCGTCGAGGGCAGCGAGGGCGGCGTCGGCCTGCCCGATCGAGGTCCACGACTGGCCGGTGATCATCGGTGCGACGTCCGTCGTGATGAGGTGCAGTGCCTGGCTCACGTCGCGGCCGCCGTAGCTGCTGCCGCCGTCGCGAAGCTCGACAGCCTCATGCGCGCCAGTGGATGCGCCTGCGGGGGCGTCACCGGTGACGACGGTGCCGTCCTCGAGCTCGAGACGCACCTGGATCGTCGGGTAGCCGCGGGAGTCGAGGATCCGGGAGCCGTGCAGGCTGCTGATGGTGACGGGGCGGCTGGTGTGGGTCACGTACTCGCCCTGATGGTGGGTGGTGTGGTGGACGTTGCTGATGTAGTCGTTCACGGCGGTTGTCGCCTTTCGGGTTGGTCGTGCGGGTGTGGGCCGCGGGGAGGCGGAGGGACGACCTCCTGGCGATCACTGGGCGCCAGTTGCCTCCCCACGGCGGTTCAGGGCGCGCACTGGATGGTGTCGGGTGCGCGGGTGCCGGTCAGGGGTGCGGGGTGAACCGTTCCTGTGCGGCGCGGATGATGGCTTCGGCGTCGACACGGTTCGCCCACCCGTTGGTGGTGACGTGCTTGCCGTGCTCGATCTCCTTGTAGTGGGCGAAGAAGTGCTCGATCTCCGCCAGGACCGGCTCGGCGACGTCGGAGATGTCCTGGACGTGGTCGAAGCGGACGTCTCCGGCGGGGACGGTGAGGATCTTGTCATCGCCGCCGTTCTCGTCGACCATGCGGAGCATCCCGACCGGGCGGACGTCGATGACGACGCCGGGGAACGTGGGCCGGGGCAGCAGCACGAGCGCGTCGAGGGGGTCGCCGTCATCGCCGAGAGTGTCGTCGATCGAGCCGTAGTCCTGCGGGAACACCATGCTGGTGAACACCGCCCGGTCCAGGCGGATCCGTCCGGTGGCGTGGTCGACCTCGTACTTGTTGCCGCTGCCGCGGGGGATCTCGATCGTGATGTCGAAGTGCATGAGCTGTTCTTCTCCCAGTCGGATGGTCAAGTGAGGGTGCCGAGGGTGACGCCCCCGGCGGCTGCGGCGACGGAGACGACGAGCATCCCGAGCCCGTTCACGGCAGCCGCGGTGGTGCGGCCAGTGCGTGCGAGGCGGACGGTCTCGAAGCTGGCGGTGCTGAACGTGGTGTAGCCACCCATGAGCCCTGTTCCGAGCACCGCGACGGGGGTGGCGCCGAGGTGACCGGCGGCGCCGGTGATCAAGCCCAGCAGGAACGAGCCGGTGATGTTGATCGTCAGCGTCCCGACCGGGAGCCGGAACTGCCGACCCCGGTTGATCGCACCATCCACGAAGAACCGTGCGGCCGCGCCGACACCGCCAGCGACAGCGACGCTGAGGAAGGCCAGGGCGCTCATGATGTGGCCCCGTTCGGTCGGACCAAACCCGCGATCGCGAGGCCGCTACCGGTGGCGAACGCGCCGGCGAGGACCGTCAGGAGCCCGTACCCGGTGCCGGCCAACCCGCGGCCAGCGAGGAACAACACCGCGGTGCTGGTCGCGAGGGTGCTGTAGGTGGTGAACCCGCCGAGGACACCGGTTCCCAGAAGCAGGCGCAGTGTCCGGCGGCGACCCTCGTCAGGTCCGCGATGCGCGAGGTGTTCCAGCAGCACACCGAGGAGGAGCGCGCCGGCGATGTTGATCCAGAAGATCGCCCAGGACACTCCGTGCTGAGCGGAGAACGCGGTGCTGAGTCCGTCGCGTGCGGCGGTACCGATGGCGCCGCCGAGTGCGACGACACCGAGGTACCGCCACCGCAGATGCACTGGCCGGTCGATACGCTCCGGGTCATTGGCGTCGATGTCCGGGTCGGGAGGGAGCTGCCCATCGGGCAGGTCCGTGTCCGTTCGGGAGGTCATGTTCCACCTTCCGCAGCGACCGCTGCCGCTGCTGCTCGTGCTGCCGGATGCAGGTACTCCCCACCCCGCGGACAGAACCCACCGTCGCCGTCGAACCGGTAGATCAGGGGTTCGCCCGTGGGGAGGTTCAGGTCCGCGAGCTCACCGTCAGTCAGGCCGTCCATGCAGGCACACAGTGCCCGCAGTGAGTTGCCGTGCGCGACGACGAGCACTGTCTGCCCGTCGCGGAGTGCCGGGGTGATGCGGTCCGACAGGACGGGTCGGACCCGGCGGATGACGTCGGAGAGTGTCTCGGTTCGACGAACTGCCGCCCACGGCAGTCCACGAAGCGCCGGCGTCCGCCGGAGCGCCAGCCACGCGCGGATCGACATGCGTGGCGGCCGACCCGTGCGGGTCCGACGAACAGCGACGGACTGCTCCGCCCCCAACGCCGCTTGCGCATTCTGCTTGGACATGCCGGTGAGGGCGCCGTAGTTCCGCTCGTTCAACCGCCACGTCGACTCGATCGGCGCATCACGTCCGACGACGTCGGTGACGAGCTCCGCCGTGTGGAGCGCCCGCTCGAGCGTCGACGTGAGCACGAGGTCCGGTCGGATGCCGGCATGCAGAAGGAGCAACCCAGCCCGATTCGCTTCGGCGCTGCCCTGTTCGGTCAGCGCGACGTCTCGCAAGCCGGTGAAGGTACCGGCAGCGTTCGCAGTGCTCTGTCCGTGGCGGAGCAGAACAAGCTGGCCGGTCACGGGGTGTCCCACGGCAGTGGGGCATCGAACCCGACCGGATCAACGGGCACTACGAGCACTGAACGGTGCTGCTGATGGGTCAGCCGTGCCGCGACCGACCCCGTGAAGAACTCCGCGATTCGACCCGCTCCCGTCCTGGCCCCGACGACCAGCATCGCCGCGTCGCGGTCTTCGGCCACCTGCGACAGTGCCCGGCTCGGGTCCCCGACCCCCGGGACGAACGTGACGTCGACGCCGTAGGTCGTTGCGGCAGCACGTACTGCCGCCTTGTCACTGTCCGACAAGCCCTGCGGTGTCGTGTCAGCGGTGTCAGGGTCGATCGGTTCCACCATCACCGACCCGTCCGAGCGCGTACCGGCATCGATGAGCGATGCATCCACGCTGACGCACACCAGCGTCGTACCGAAGCGCCGCGCGATGGACGCCGCAACCTCGATCACCCCCGGCGCGAGGCCGGGTAGGACACCGACAACGACCGGTCCGGTACCGATTGGTGCTGTCATGACACTCCCTACCTCAGGCGCGCAGAAACGCGACCAGCTGAGATAGGGACTGTTGTCGACAACTGTCGAGGTTGGGTCCGGCAAGCCCCACTACCGGGTCCGAAGACACCACCAGTATGCACCCGAACGCCCAAGTCACGCGAGCCGTCTCGCGCACCCGTGACGTCCCGACACCGAAGGAAGCGATTCCGACGACACGGATCGAAGCTGCCCACACCCTTCCGCAGGACATTCATCCGTCTCGACGGCCGATCGGCTATCGAGACAGACTCGGAACGGTCGGGAGGACCGTTGAGCGTGGCCTTCCCTGCGTAGTTCAGATCGCCCGGTCGTAGTCGGCTGTTGGGTACCGGATGAAGCCGAGGGAGTCATACAGTCCTCGTGCCGGCGCGTGGAACTCGCCGCCGCCTGTCCCGGTGTGCACGACGGTCACTCCGAGCTGTTGGAGACTGGCGAGGACGAGTTCGGAGGGTGAGTGCGAAAATCGCGATATGGACGTCCTCGCTTTGGTCATCTCGGTGCTGTCACTGCTTGTCGCGCTTGTCGGGACCTACCTGACCAACAAGCGATCGAAGGAAGCACTCGCAGCGTCACAGCGCGCCGCTGTCGATGGGCGATGGTCAGCAACGCAGGAAGCGGTTCAGCGGCTGATCGGATTCGACCCCTCGGCGGAACCTATCAAGGACCGTCTCGCGGATCTACGGATCGCGATGATCGCGCTGGTCGATGACCTTCCCGAGTGGCCGGAGTTGGACCGTTGGCTCGAGGCCGAGCGCATTCTCGGCGCGACGTACGGGCGCGTGGTGATGGAGACTCAGGACGCGACTGACGACATCGAACAGCAGGTGCAGAACCTCGAACCGCTGATGACTTGGGCTCAAGCGCTCAGTTCAAACCTGCGGCACTTGAGATCCAAGGGGCACGACGCTGCGGCGCTACGAGCCTTGGCCGCCAATGACTCTGATCTGATCCGGCAACTCCACGAGAAGTACGGATGGGAGCAGCCCCCGACGTCGAACCCCCGGATTCGCCCTCTCGGCGAATGAGGCGTGGCCTCTCGGGTGCACCGCGCAGACCGATGCGCTCGTCGACGAGTGCGTGCCGGTCAGCCATCGGACCGGTGCGCTTCGCGAATATGGCGGAGGCCCGCGGAGAGCGCATCGTCTTCGGACCGCTTGCCACGCAGCACCTCGCGGATGAGTTCCACTAGAACTTCATCCCGAAGCTCCAGGTTGTTATCGAGACCCGAAGCGCCGACCGCCCGTCGGAACGCCCTGTCGCACCGCATCGCACTAGAAGCCCGAGCTGTCGCATCGAAGTGCGCGGTATCGCCGCGGTCGACAGCTCCCTGCAGGTCAACACCCCACGGCGCGGTCTCCACCTGGTAGCCGCGATCGGGTGGTGCATCGGGATCGACAAGGCAAGCACCGACATCGATCAGGACCGTGACGAACGCCACTGCCTCATCCCCGCTCATCCGTCCCTCGGCAACCCACCGGGCGAGCTGTCGCGCGTATGGGTCGATGACCGTGATCCCCTCCGCACCGAGGGCTGCGTCCGCCAGCGCAGCAGCTCCTGTTACCGACGGACGATCAGCGGTTTGAGGACGGTTGTGGTCGATGAATTCGGACGCGTAATCCATACCTTCGGAGGGCCGTATGTCGCCAGACCGGATCGCACGCAGCAGAGCTCTCAGGATCGGATCCGAAACGCGCTCTAGCGAGAGCTGAAGAACGTAATCTCGTCCACGGACGCTGTCTGCCTCATGGCCAGACGAGCTGTCGGCAGGTTGGTCAGTCATCTTGGGCACCCTCTCTTGTGGGGGGGGGGCTCCCGCGGCCGCGCCTAGATGGAGCGAGTCCCGGTTCACCTGGCTCCGGCCCGTTAGCCGGATCATCCGAGTCGGAACGAACCGGCAGCACGAGCGAGACGCACCACATCTTCCGTTCGGCCAAGCCGCAGTGCCGTGGCGGGGCTGACGCCCTCGAGTTCTTCGGCCGGTGCGTTCAGCCATACGGCATCACCCCATGGGTCAACCTGTCCCGGATCGAGCTCAGCGAGCACATCACGCAGCCGGGGCAGGGGCTGCGCGACCTGCCCGAACTGGAAGGCAGGAAAGAGCGCGTAGCCGTCCGAAGAGACCACCTCAAGCACGTCGCCGGTTCGCACCAGAGCATCGAGCATGTCGCTGCTCATGTGGAGCTTTTCGAGGAGCCCAGTGGTGTCGTAGAACGGCCCTACTCGTCCGTCCAGAGTGTCCGCGCTGTCTCCTTGGCCAGCATGAGCCTGGTCCCTCTGCTCGAGGGCGCACTGAAGTGCATCTGGTGGGGGCAGGGCTCCGATGGCGAGTTCCTGGTTCTCGAGCCGCACCGCTACCTCGCTGATCTCCTTCAGGCGCGCCAGGTGGGCGGCCTCGTTGCAACTCGGTTCAGTGCTCGCCACGGTCGTTCCCAGCATCGGCTGCGGTCCTCGTTCGGCTCAACGACGCCGTCCTTCGGTCTGACCGGGCGTCCGCTTGCACTCGAGCCCTCCGCCTTGGCGTGGGCGGGGCGTTGACGGGTACTTGTCGGTTTCTCCTCGTATACGAGGAGAAGTGACAACATTGGGAGTACGCGACGGTCGGGCCTGTCGGTGACCGAAGGGAGCTGGGTACGATGGCTAGAGAGCATGGCGAACAGCGGTCTTCGTTGACCGCGGTGTGCGCGACTGCCAGGTCGCACGCCATGCTCCTCAAGCTGACATCGTGCATGCCCTGTCCGAGCGAGACTCGCGTCGGATCATTCCACGTGCCCGCGCGCCGTGCAAGCGCCGTTCCGACGCCCGCACTGGATGTTGGAGCGCAGCCGTGAGTGGATCGACCCCTGGCAGCCGGATCGGCCGTCCCCCGAAGTCTGTGAAGGACCAGGCGCAAGCCGACGCCCTTCTCCGCGCTATGGAGCGGGCCGAAAGGCTCTTCCGCGAGACCAATGAGGAGCGCGTTCGCCTCGCTCTTAGAGCGTACGAAACGGGGCTCACCATGGAAGCCATCGCGGAAGCGCTCGGTGTGAGCGATCGGACGGTCAGCAACTGGGTCCGGGCAGCGTCGGTAGAGTCTTCTTCCCACGAGCAGTAGCCTCCGCCACGGTCTTGTTTTCCGCAATGCTTGCGGTTTAGTCTGCGGCCATGACCACCCCGCTGTCCAGTCCCCCCTCCCCGCTCCGCGCTGGGCTGGGCCGAAATGCGCCGGTCGGGATCGCGCCTCGCAACAAGAAACCCATGTCGTGGCCTGCGCTCTCCATCCGCGATCTGCGACGAGAGCCGTGGGCGCAGGTCCGATTGCAACGCGACCGACCAGTCAGCCGTCCGCTATCCCAGCTGCGGGCCGAGGACCTCAGCGGTGTGTACCCAGCCCGGGAGGGCGCCAACTACAAGGGACGGCTTCCCACCTCGGGCGCGTATTGGTCCTCGACCATGAGCGACCTCGTCTTCTACGAGTCTCGACTTGAGCGTGAGACTCTCATCGTTGCGGATTTCGACGCCGATGTCGTGGAGATCATCGCGCAGCCGTTTCGGATGCGAGCGGTCGTCGATGGGAAAGCGCGCATGCACACCCCTGACTACGCGCTGCTTCGATCCGGTGGGCTCATCGAGATCGTCAACTGCAAGCCACGGGCCTACCTGTCAGATCCGAAGGTCATCGCGCTACACGCGTGGGTGGGTGCGGCGCTTGGGCAGGCCGGCATCCGCCACAGGGTTGCTTCGGAGTTGCCTGCCGCGCGGCGAGCGAACCTCGAGTCTTTGGCGCACCTGCGGAATCCGCGCTGGAGCAGCGGGCTGCCGCTGGATGTCGTGGCTGCAGCGGCTGCCGACCCAATCTCAATCGGCGACCTGACATATCTTCTACGGCGCGAGGTAGCCGGCCCCACGGTAAAGCTCACGCTTCGTGCGCTGCTGTGGCATGGCGTCCTCGAAACGGACCTGGACGAGCTGCTTTCCTCGAAGTCAGTTGTACAGGTCCGAAGTGCCTGACTACCTGGGGCTGTACCTATCGCGCGGCAGCAAGGTTGTCTTCCAGGAGAAGTCTTGGCGGATCGACAAGTACGACGGAGATCACGTCATCATCGCCCGACCCGACACGGACCCGGTCCGGATCGAAACCGGCTCCTTAATCCATGCGCAACCGCAGCAGCACCGGCTCGACCTGGCGTCAATGATGCACTACACGCAGTCGTTCACCACCTTCGAGTTGTTGATGACAAGTGCAAAGGAGAAGGCAGAGCGGAAGGCTGGACACGTCCGCGAGCTGCAGACCGGCTATCAATCTGGCAACGAACATGAGGCTCTTCCCGGCGAACCTCGGCCGGAGTTCGACCCTCGCGTCGTGAGGACGATTGGCAAGCGGCGGGCTGCGAAGGCACGCCAGTTGAACGTGTCGATAAGGACCCTGCACCGGTGGGAAAAACGGTATCGGCGCGGCGGTGTCGTGGCGTTGACCCACCGGACACAGTTGGCGCCGCGGGTGTCCTTCCCTGGCGTTGATCCGCGCTGGACGGCCTCGTTTCGGGCCGTCGTCACAAAGGCGCTCACTGAGACGACTCCGCCGACCAAGGTCCTGATCGAGGCAGCGACGCTCAACGCGCCCGACGCGAAACCGCCGGGCCGTGCAACCGCCTATGCGATGTTCAAGGAGTTCAAAGAAGGCACGGGACTCGACCTGATTTCGAAGACGAGAGCGAGCATCAACGCGCGCACGGGCAAGCGGCTGCCGTTGCGGACGGTTAGCTACCCGGGTGAAATCATCCAGTTGGACACCACCACTCTCGATGTCTTCTGCGTCGATCCGGAGGGCGGCAAGCCGTACCGACCAGAACTTACGGTGGCGATCGACCAGTACACGCGCTGCATCCTCGCGATGGTCATCGCGCGTAAAACTTCCGCTGAGCACATCGCAACGTTGATGGCTGAAGTCATTCAGCCTCGCCCTCTGAACCCGGACTGGCCGGGGAACCCGACCTGGCCATATCACGGGGTGCCGTACTCGGTGCAGTACACCTCGCACACAGAGGATGAGGAGCTCATCGGTCCAGCCGTCACGCCCGAGACGATCGTCGTCGACAACGGCAAGGTGTACACGGGATGGGACATGAAAGGCATCGCCGGACTGATCGGGTTCAGCGTGGAGGCCACCCGCCCAGGCAGCGGCTTCTCCAAAGGCCAGGTGGAACGCTTCTTCGGGACCATGGCGCGCGCAGCCCTCGCACGTCTCCTGGGGTACACGGGCGGCCACGTATCCTCAACACTCGGCGATCCCGCAGCCCAGGCGCACTACACGCCAGGGGAGATTTTGGAGTACCTGCGGCAGTGGGTGGCGACCGACTACCACCTCACCAAGCAGCAGGATCTGTACGCTCCGGGGACCGAGTTCGGCAACCATTCTCCGTTCGAGATGTACACGATCGGGATGGAGACGCAGGGCGTCCTTCGCGCCCCGGTTGATGTTGATCTGCGGTACCGCATCCTCCCCATCGAGCCGCGCAAGGTCACTCACGGACCGCTGCGGATCCGCAACCGGAAGTACAACTCTCCGATCCTGCAGGAGTTCGAGGGACGCAAAAGCACCTTCCCCGACGGAAGGTGGCCAATCCATTGGGATGCCAACGACCGGACCACGGTATGGCTCGAAGACGACGACCACCGGTTTCACGCAATCCCTTGGACAGAGAAGACGAAGACAGCCTTCCCCATGACTGACGAGGTCGTCAGGGTTGTCGACCTTCTCCGCAGCGAATCGGACCACCGCGCGGATCTTCAGGCGGCTGCGCGGGCCGACCTGAGTCAGCACAACCGCTACCTCGAGAACCACGCACCGACGCCGACGATGCCTTCAAAACCCCTGGAGCAGGACGTGGTCGCGGCGGCCGAGGAGTTCTTACAGACCGCTGCGCGGGACGCAGTATCGGCGGCGCAAGAAGGCGTCGAGCGTGGGGCGGCTCGGCCGCTTCCTGCGGGGCTGGGCTACGGGTTGGGTTTCAGAACGCGGGGAGCCGATGACGAGCGATGACCTGTACGTGCCACCTGCGCGGAACCGGGTGACGGTCCATAGCGGGTGGTCAGAACAAGCCCATCTCGCGCGACGCGTGCCGCGCCGTTTCACCGACGTCGCGTACCGTGCGGCTGGTCCGCGAGAACGGGCGAACTGGGATCTTGAGCGGGCCGACTGGCACGCCAGTCTGCCATTCGTGCGCACCACCCAAGCAGAATCCGTTCTTGCGGAGATGGACGAACTCATCAGTTCGAACCGGCAGTCTGTTGATGAGGCGAAGCCTGCAATCCTCCTGAACGGCTTGGCCGGCTACGGCAAGAGCGCACTGATAAAGGAGTGCCTGTACGACCTGCATCGGCGGCGTTCGCTGGCGCGCATGGCGGTGAGAGCGCGGGGCAGCCGCCCCATCGATGTTGTGCACATCTCTGCGCGCGCGGCGACTAGCGAGCGCAGCATCGCGGAACGCCTCCGCGACTTCCTGGAACTGCCACGTTCAGGACGGTCCGCGGGCGAAATCACGGCAAGTGTGCTCGACGCGCTGTTCGAGTGTGATGTGCAAGTCGTCGCGATCGACGAACTTCACTTCGTCGGCCAGACCGCCGCTGTCGGGCGACGTCTCAGCAACTACATAAAAGACCTGATCAACAGCTCCCCTTGCACATTCATTTTCGCGGGCAACAACGTTCTCGACAGCGAGATTTTCACGAGCGACCGGGGCAGACCCGACGCCGCCGGCGAACAGTTCCTCAGCCTCGTCGGGATCCGCGACATCGAGCCCTTCACCATTGTCGAGCGAGACGACGTCTGGATGCGCACCCTCATCGCGATCGAAGAGTCTCTCCGTCTCACGAAGCTGCAGCAAGGAGACCTGTTCTGGAACTGCGCGGACATCATGTGGGGAAAGACGGGCGGGCGATGGCGGAGCGTGACGCGAACCGTGAACCTCGCCTGCGCTCGCGCCATCGCGACCGGCACTGAACGGATCACCCCCGAACTCATCGCGTCGATCCCGGTCGACGCTCTGGCCGCGGAACACGCCGCGAAGTACATGCCAACCCTTGGCGACGGCACCTGGACGTCCCTTCCTAGAGACGTCGACCTGTGACACTGCACCTACCGATCGTCGTCTGGCCAGAAGACGGCGAATCATTCCAAAGCTGGATCCGCCGGTACTGCTGCCGCCTGCGCGTATCGCCGTCGGTTCTGTACAAGGCCTTCGGGCTTACTTCCAGGGAAACATCGCTTGTGGCAACGTCGCACGGCTTCGGTCTGCCAGCCGCGATCACCTTGAAGCTTACGATCGCCACGGGAATCCCGGGAGAAGTGTTGCGAGACACCACCTTCGATCGTTACGAGCGGGTCCCCAGTCTTGAGTTCGATCAGGTCCACCGGGTTCGCCGCCTCCGCGGCTGGATCAAGGGCACCCATACGCGCTTCTGTATGCAGTGCCTCGCGGAAAGCGGTGGAGTTTTTCAGTTGAAGTGGCAACTCGGTTGGACCTTCGCCTGCGTCCAACACAGCGCCACGCTCACCGACTGGTGCTGGTCGTGCAAAGGACCCGTTTCGGTTGCTCCGCCGCGGCTGCAGAAATCCCCGCGGCCCTTCGTCTGCTATCGGCATCTGAATCAGAAGAAAGATGCCCCTCGCGTGCTCTGCAAGGCCGATATCACCGCGGGTACGTTCGAGCCGCTCACGAGGCAGAACCCCATCATCGACGCTCAGATCTTCGTTGACGCCTTGTTCGAGCAGCATAATTCCCCAGAGGCGGCCGCCAACATTTCGGACCTACGAGCGACATGCGTTGGGCTGCTCGACATCAGGGACCGGTCTGCGCTCGAGCGGGGCGCCGGACTCCCTCCCGGAAGCCTTGCCGGCTTAGAGCCGGAGACCTCCCGCACGGGAGCCGTCGTTCCGGGGGACGCGTTGTTCTTCGGGGCCCTCGTCACCGCGGCGAAGGCGCTCATGATCGGTGACGACGCCGAGATCTACTCCGAGCTCCGGGAGTTGCTCTACGGCGGCGGCGCCCACAGCTCGCCACTGCGCGTGAGGGCCTGGTGGAAGGACGGCCCGTCCGAGCTCATCGAGAACTTCGGCGGATCGGACTTCACGAAGCGACGTGCCGCGCACGCGATGAACCGTGATCTGACGGCCCGGCAACGCATCAGCTTTGGGACCGCGCTGCCACCGTCGGGTGTCGTCACGAATTCCGACGCCGAGCTGCCGGAGTCGCTCTGGGACGAATGGCTCTTCGCCCTCGACCCCGGCGGCAGGCACACCCCCGACGCGATCCGCCGTACCCTCAACATGACGCTCCGGTCCTACGGACAGGCCCGCACACCGCGCCGAGCGCAACCCGCACAAGGGCGCCCCTCAGTTCGCGGCGGCGGGATCGGCATGGTCGGGCAAGTGCTGATCACGAACGAGGACGGCGAGGGTGACTTCATCGAGGCGATCGCGCGTCTTATTGAGTACGCCGGGACCCATCCCCCGCAGCTGGACTATCGGTCCCGTCGCCGGCTCATCGATCCGACGAATCAAAATTTCCTCCCGAAACTGCACTGGGAGGCTCTTGCGCACAGCGTTGGTGCGTCTGCCGCACTGACGCGGCAGTACGAGATGGCTCGCGCGTTCATGTTCGAGCGGGTGACAGGCTCGGACTACCCGAGGCGCCTCATCGCCGACCTGCACGACGGCAAGCGGACACGACCAGTGATGTCGAACTTCATCCTCCTACTCACCAGCGAGGTCCTGGCACAGATGGACCGGTATCTCGCGGCAGTACTCGAGGCATCAGGACACCCAGCGCCGGTCCGCGAAATGCCTCCCGTGACCCTCTTACCGGGAAGGCTCCGCCTTCGCGGCACCATTGACGACGTTGATCTGACCCAGCTGCACGCCGCAGTGCTCGACGGCCAACGATCGCTGAAAAGTTTGGCGAGCGTCGCGCGCATCCGGCCACGCGATGTTGCACTGGTCCTCGCTTCGCATCCACCACGCGCACAAATATCAGAAGGTCCGTCGGTGGACTGGCAACAGATCCGCACAGATCTCTGACACCTAGGACACGGGCGTCACCCCCCACGTCATTGGCCTCCTCTAGCAAGGTACCGACGACCGCGCCATATCGAGGGGTGGGGTGAGCGCTTGCCGGGCGGGGTGCGGCCAGTACGACGCGTCGAGGCCAGCCGCGGGAACGTGGCAGCCGACCCAGCGATTTCCGCCGGCACGCCACAAGTTTGGCTCCGCGGCAGCAGATCGATGATGCCAATGTCGCGGACCTCGGAGCCGTCAGAGGACGACCGGTCCATCGCCTCGAACTGCCATGGGGGGCGGTCGACTCCGCGGCCCGCGCGATCGCGGAGAGTCCGACCACACGCGCTCCGAGTATGTGTCAAGATTCTCGAGCACCGTCCGAGGGGCGGTGCCCACTTTGCGAGGGGGCCAGATGGGTGATGCAACGACTTCGCTGTGGTCCGACGAGCCGACAACGACGGACCTTCTGTCGTTCCGCGCAATCGCAGACACCATCTCCGACGTGATCTTCGACGACAGCCTCGACCCCGTCGCGTTGGGACTGTCGGGGCGTTGGGGCAGCGGCAAGACGTCGATCCTGAATCTCGTTGATCAGGCAGTCACCTCACGCGCATCCGGCGAGGGTGATGTCGTTGTTGTGCGGGCTGACCCTTGGCGCTACGACCCCGACGTCGGGCCGAAGGAGAGCTTGATCGCGGAGGTCCTCAGCGTCCTACAAGGCGCGATTCGCACCGACGATCCGGTCGGGAGCACGGTCATGGCTTCCATGAAGCGTCTCGCGAAGAAGGTCAATTGGTCCAAAGCGGTCAAGCTTGCCGCGCAGACCGCGATCACGATGCAGATCCCGTCGTTCGAGGCGGTGACGGGGTTGATCAGCGATGAGCCGGAATCGCTGGACAGCACTCGCGGCATGGATCAGTTCAGGGAGGAGTTCAGCCAACTCCTCAACGACCCCGCGCTCTCACACGTTGCCCGCATCGTCGTTCTCGTTGACGATCTTGACCGATGCCTTCCGGACACTGTCGTCGAGACCTTAGAAGCGATTCGATTGTTCTTATCGGTGTCCGGGATGTCGTTCGTCATTGCAGCCGACGAGCAGCGCGTCGCCGACGCCATCGGACGCCATCTGGGTCTTCCCCTCTTGACTGGCGAGGGTGAGAGTGAAGCGAACCTTTATCTCCACAAAATCGTGCACACCACGGTTCCTGTCCCCGCGTTGAGCCGATACGACACCTGGTCGTACCTCACGCTGCTTCTAGCCAAAGACGCCGTCGAGCCGAGAGACTTCGATGGTCTTGTCCGTCAGTCGGATGCAATCCGCATGACTTCCGGCTCGAAGGAGCAGTTGGAGTTCCCGAACGGTATCCCGGGCGCTGAAATCGCGGCGCTAGCGACGCGTTTGACCCCGATTTTGTACGAGAAGTTCCAGGGAAATCCTCGGCGCATCAAACGATTTATGAACGACGTTCGCGTTCGGCAGTCGGTCGCCACACGCCGTGGCATCAGCCTCGACGAAGCCACCGTCGCCAAGCTGATGGTGCTTGAGCGTACAAACGAAGCAGGATTCTCAATGGTCCTTGAGTGGCTCGGAAACGGGACGCTTCGTGTGGAGCTCGAACAACTCGACGAGAAGGCGCGGGGTGAATTTGAAGCTGAAGAGTCGGATGGATCCGGCGACATGGTGCGTTGGGCTCGGCTGGACCCGCCGCTCAACGTGAGTGAAGTGCAAGAGTACCTCACCCTTGCTGCCGCGTTCCGGGGCGAGACCGTATTGGACCGGACGCTCCCGCAGTCGATTCGGGATTTGGCCGATCGAATCGCATCTGGTTCGGACTCCGATTACTCCCTAGTAACGGATGCCGACTTCACCGGGCTGAGCCTGGACGAGTCGCAACAACTGTTGCGCTACCTCGGGCGGCGGCTTCAGCAAGATCCTCGCAAGCAGTTCAATATTGTGGACTCGGTTCGGCGGCTGGTCAACGTTCGGCATGAGTTGACCGGGGAAGCAGTTACGACGCTCAGACTGCTTCCCGGTTCTGAAGTCGACAGCGGAACCGTCTTGCTACTTGAGCGAACGGGCGCGCTCGCGAACGTTGTGGACTCGTGGTCGGAGTCTGCCACCGCGACAACGCTTCGAGCCATCGGCTCGATGGAGCGATAGTGGGCACCAGCGGCGCGTTCACGGGAAGTAACGACCCAAATGCAAAGGACCTCCGCCACCAGATCACAGATTGGTTAGACAGTCCCGAACAAGACATCTCCGGGGCCAGTGCGGTGAGCGCTGCAGCGGCACTCGGCCTGTGGGGAGACGGCGCGGCAACAGCATTCACTGCTCGCGGCTCCGCAGCCGCCATCCGCGTGGGAGCAGCAGGAGCGACGAGCTCCGGAGTGCGTCGTTCAGCTCAGCGAGTAGCCAGCTCAGCGGGACGCGCAGGCGCAATCGCTTCCGCCTATCGACGCGGAGACCGGGCCGCGCTCGAAGATGTCGGGCTCGACCTTGACGAACTTCGAGCTCTCGATGATCCTCGCGAAGTTGGCCGCCGCATCTTGGACGTGGTCCTTCCGGAACGCGACGACTCCCTTGCCGGCAACGAAGAACGGTGGATTCTCGCCAAGCTCATGTCGTTCATGTTCGAGCAGCGTCCCGATGGCTCGACGCCTTCCGCTGAGGAGATCGTGCGCAAGACCATCGAGCTGATGGTCTACAAGGGTGCGATCACGGAATGCGGCGACACTATAAGGAAGGCGCCCGACGGTCAGCGACGAGCAAACATCGACAACGAACTCAAGCGGATGGCTGCTGCCGTCGCCCGGAGGGCGGAGTTCTCCGTAGCCGCGCCTACCCGATCTGAAATCAGTGCCGCCGTTGCGGCGGGCATCCGTCGCGCCGCGTTCATCGTTGGAGCCTCATCATGACCAGCATCGCGTTGCAACTGGATCACCACAAGACGCCTGACGCCGATCTCGTGCTCCCGTGGTTCGGGGACGCTGCAGACGCGTTCAAGACGAGGTTGACTCCGGACCTCCACGCTCTTGGCACACCTCTCCTGCTGAACGCGGACTTCGTGCGCATTGCAGTGGCGGTATGGGGAGCGGATCGGCTCGTCCTTCGGACCCCCGGCGGTACCGGCTGGGGCGAACGGGCTCTCGATGTGCGAGTGCCGGTCAGCGAGCCGGCGGCGTGGAGCTCTGTCGCTACCGATTTGGAACGTGCACTGAACTTCCTAACTGGTGATCGATGGACGGTCCAGTTCGAGGATTGCGAGCCGACGGCTGTCGAGATGGACCTCGTAACCTCCGACGCCGCGCGCGTTGTGCTTGTTAGCGGCGGCGCTGACTCCGCGTGCGGAGCGCTACTCGCTTCAGATGAACCTTTCACCGTTGTTTCGCATACGAGTAATCCAGCGACATCACTAGCACAGGATGAGCTGTACCCGAGGATCAGGACGCTCGCGGGACCGAACCTCATCGCAACTCACCAGGTGAGCTTTCAGCCGAGAATGAAGGCCGTCGGCGTAACCCGGACGGAACCATCAAACCGCTCTCGATCTCTCCTCTTCCTCGCTATGGGACTTGCAGTCGGATCACGCGAGTCCGTGCCACTGTGGATCCCCGAGAATGGGTTTGCCTCCCTCAATCCGCCCCTGGCGGGCGAACGTCTCGGGGCTTTGTCTACTCGCACGACGCAGCCATGGTTCTTGTCTGAGATTGCACGGATCCTTGACACTGTCGGCGGTCACGCGCAGATTGAAAACCCGTTCCAGTTGAGCACGAAGGGTGAAATGTTCCGCGTTGTAAAATCACGCCTCGGGGCCGATGGCGCGTCGGTGTTCCTTTCGGCGACCAACTCGTGCTCGCGTACCGGACAGAACTTCATCGGCGAGCAGCCCGGTACGCACTGCGGACTCTGCTTTGGTTGTCTTGTCCGGCGGGCATCTTTCGTAGCGGCCGATGTCGATGACCGGACTCGCTATCTCAGCAACGATCCGGCACAGCGTCGCTGGGCCAAAACGAAGTCGTCCTGGAACGCGCTTGTCGATTTTGTCAGCATCGGTGTCGACGATGCTGACCTGATGCTGATGCCGCTCCCGGAGGGATTCACTCAAGCCCAAGCCGGTGACTTGTGCGATCGCGGCGTGCAAGAGCTAAAGATGCTTGTCGAATGACACCGCCACTACCTCCACTGGACGTGCATGCGCACATCGAAGTCGAGATCGCGGCGGAGGTTCTCGAATCGCTGGGCGCGGTAGTTTTTGCTGCCACACGCTCGATCGCCGAGTTTAGGGCCTCCGCCAATCGCCGTGATGCCGTCACGGTGTGGGGCCTCGGAGTGCATCCAGGGCGGCAGAAGAGTCTTCAAGCGTTCGACTTGAACGACTTTGCGGAGGCCGCGGCTCACGCCGCAGTCATATCCGAGATCGGTTTAGACAGCCGAGCACGCGTCGACCGGCGGCTTCAACTTGAAGTCTTCGAGGAAATTGCCGCAGTAACTGTCGACCAGCCTCGATTTGTCAGTGTGCATTCGTCGGGTGCGACCAGCTTGGTGCTCGACGTCCTCGAAGAGCATGACGCGCCGGGGCGAGTGTTGCATTGGTGGCGCGGGAGCAGGGCCGAGACCGATCGTGCTCTCGAACTCGGTTGCTACTTCTCAGTGAATGTCGCAAATGAGCTCGATCTCTCGAACGTTCCGCTCGAACGCCTTCTCACCGAAACCGATCATCCTTCAGGAAATCGGAACGCATCGACACCGAGGCAGCCAGGCGCTGTATCCGATGTTGAGCGTGCCATCGCGCGTGCCCACGGCATCACCGCAGAGGCTGCGAGAAGTGCCGTCTGGGTGAACGCCGGGCGCGTCTTCCACGAGACCAAGTCGGTCGCGCTGCTTCCAGCCGTCGTACGGCGCATGATTCTGGCGGCAAGTAACTAAACGGAGACGGCGCGTCTGTCCGGCATGCGTGTTGCGGTCATCTCATCTAGACCTGATCAGTGGATGCTTGCCCGCTGCAGAGCTGGCACGTTCCGGCCAGCCGTGGTCCGTGCCGAGACGATCCGAAGCCTCCTACGTTCAGACAATCTGGGCTTGGAACGGGACGTGACACGACCCTTGGAAAACCACGAAAATCTAAAATCGACTGCGACATTCAGCTTTGGAAGTCACACTCGTCTCAGAGTGGTCGAATCGTCCGTCCGTCCGCTGCGCTGTTAGCGCCGCCCCAGCGCGAGCGGAGCTCCGGCTTCTCGATCACACCGACGGCGCGAGGTGCGCAGGGCCCTCCGGACGCGCTCGACGCCGTGTACGCGCCGCTCGGGTGCCGTGGAGGACGACGAGGCCGAAGCCGACGGCAGCCCAGCAGCCGAGGACCAGGACCGAGGGCCACACGGAGCTGCCGTCGAAGTAGCCGGCGGACTGGAGGGCGCGGACGGCGGCCCCTTGGGGAAGGACGTCGGAGAGGATCTGCGCCCACTTCGGCAGGAGGTCGAAGCCGATCGATGCGCCGCTGGTCGCGTTTCCGGCGACGGTGAGGGTCAGCACTGCGATACCGATGCCGATCGGCCCGAGCCACGTGACCAGGGCCTTCGTACCGAACGCGCTCGCCGCGGACAGCAGCACGAGGATGCCGGCGAGCAGCGGGAACGAGATGTTGACGGCGCCGTAGACCGGGCCGGCCAGGACTGCCGCGGCGATGCCGATCAGCACCGCGAATCCGGCCAGGGCGAGGAGGCGGTGCCGGAGTCGCACGCGCGCGGCGTTGCCGCTCAGCGATTGCGCGAGGACGAACGACGAGAGCGTGACGCCGAAGACGACGTAGAAGCTGACCAGACCGCGGCTGTCGTACCGGACCAGGGGGACGATGTCCTCCTCGGTCACCCGCAGGTGGGCGGTCGTCGCGAAGCCCTGTGCCAGTTCACGAACCGCTCCGGACTCGCTGAGGCCCGCTGCGCTCGCGTACTCGACGCGCATCGTTCCGGGTTCGTCCGCGGAGAGGACTGCCACCGCTGCACCATCCCGGACGAGGCTGCGGCCCGCACGAAGAGCGGGCACCTCAGTGACGGCGACTCGATCGCCGAGACCCGTCGCGACGTCGTGCTGCAAGGTCGCCCCCACGACGGCGACGGGGATGCGGTCGGGCTCGGGGTCGCGCTGCAGGCCGACGTACACCGCGACGAACGCCATACCGATCACGAGCGCTGTGACGAGGGGCGCGATCCACGCCCGGTGCACCGTTCCGGTCGTGCCAGCATCCGAGTGATGTCCGCTCATGGTGTCCTTCGCGTAGAGTGGTTTGAATGCCAAACCAAAGTGATCGTACCGAGAACGGTTCGGAAATCAAACTGCACGTCGATGCGCTGAGTGTCGCGCTCGATGCCGTCAGTGACCGGTGGTCGCTCCACATCGTGCGCGCGCTGGCGCTCGGGTCGCATCGGTACACCGAGCTCGTCCGAGCACTCGGAACGCCACGCGATGTCCTCGCTGGCAGGCTCCGTCGGCTCACCGAGGAAGGCATCGTGCGCGCCGTCTCGGAGACGCCCGGAGGTCGCCCGCGTGGGTACGAACTGACCGACAAGGGCCACGACCTCGGGCAGGTCATCCTCGTCCTGAAGCGCTGGGGCGATCGGTACGGCGCCGAGGACCTGCCGCGTCGGACGATCGTGCACGTACCGTGCGGGCAGCCGTTCGTCGCGGAGGTGCGCTGCGAGCAGTGTGGTCGCGAGGTGGCCACTGGCGAGCTGCAGTCGCCGAAGGAGGCCTGATTCCTCCCCTTCCGAGGAAGCAGGCGAATATTCCGGACAAGTGTCTGGAAAGTCGTATGCTGGCCTGGTGCAGCGCAGCCTCCCCACCCGAGCGATCGATCCCCGGCCCGCCCGGACCCGTGCAGCGATCATCGCCGCGACCGAACACCTCGTCGCCGCGGATCGCACCGCCGAGGTGTCCGTCAACGCGATCGTGCGCACTGCAGGTGTGAGCCGCAGCGCCTTCTACGCCCAGTTCTCCGACCTTGATGAACTCGCGGTCGCGATGCTCGTCGACGCGTTCCGGGAGATCGGCCTCGACGACCTCCGTGCACGCGCCGAGGACGTGGCCGGCGACGGGGCCGGCTCCGCCGGGGACGCGCGACGACGTCTGGCAGCCGCGTCGAACCGGCGCCTCGTCGAGCACATCGCGGCGCGGTACCCCTTCTACCGGGCGTCCCTCGACTGGCGGCTGTCCGGACGTGTGCACGAGACCGTCGTGTCGGCCTACGCAGACCAGGTCGCAGCGACGATGCGAGTCCTCGACGACCGGGTGCCCGCGGGGGTGGACTCCGACGACATGGCCAGGTTCATCGCCGGCGGAGCGATCGCCCTGCTGACGGCGTGGCTCCGTGACGATGCACCGGAGCAGCAGGACCGGATCGTGGAGCGCCTGCTCGCGGTGATGCCGGACTGGCTGGTCGGCTCCGACTGATCCGGAGGACTTCTCCGCCACCCGAGCGGAGCTCGCGCGTCCCGCACGCGCAGACGTCGAAGAAGACGAGAGGAACACCATGAGCAGGACCTACGTGGTCACCGGGGCGGCATCCGGCATCGGCAAGGCCACCGCAGAACGACTGCGAGCCGACGGGCACGACGTGATCGGCGTCGACATCAAGGACGCCGACGTCGTCGCCGACCTCAGCACCGCCGAGGGACGCACGACCCTCGTCCACGATGTCGAGCAGCGGTCCGGCGGCCGTGTCGACGGTGTCGTGGCGGTCGCCGGCCTGGTCGCGGCCAGCCCGGTCACCGTCGGGGTGAACTACTTCGGCGCGATCGCGACGCTCGAAGGGCTCCGGCCCCTCCTCGCCGGGTCGGACGCACCGCGTGCGGTCGTCGTCGCGTCGCTCGCAGCGCTCGAGGAGGTCGACGACGGCCTGTACCAGCGCCTCCTGGCCGGTGACGAGCCGGGCGCTCGCGCTGAGGCGGAGCGCATCGGGACCGCGACGAACGCCGCGGGGTCGAGCGCGATCTACTCCACCACGAAGAAGGCGATTGCCCAGTGGGTGCGCCGCCACGCGAAGGACCCCGAGTGGGCCGGAGCGGGCATCGCCCTGAACGCGATCGCTCCCGGGGTCATCGAGACGCCGATGACCGCCGCCGCGCTGCAGACGGCCGAGGGACGAGCTGCCCTCGACGCCGGAGCACCGTCCCCGTTGAACGGACCGGCGGCACCGCCCTCGGCGCCGGCCGCGCTCCTGGCGTGGCTCGCCAGCGCGGAGAACACCCACGTCACCGGTCAGGTCGTGTTCATCGACGGCGGCGCGGAGAGCATCCGCCGCCCCGAACTCGTCTGACACCACCGAGCACGCGAAAGCAGGGAACGACATGGCACGACTCAGCGACAAGGTCGCGATCATCACGGGCGCGGCGAGCGGGATGGGACTCGCCGGCGCCCAGCTCTTCGCCGCGGAGGGCGCCACGGTCATCATGACCGACGTCAGCGAGGACGCGCTCCAGCGCGAAGCTGCAGCAATCCGCGACACCGGTGGCTCGGTCACCGCGCACACGCTCGACGTCACCTCCCCGGAATCGTGGGCATCGGTCGTCGAACGGACGGTGTCGGACCACGGCCGGATCGACGTCCTCGTGAACAACGCGGGAATCCACATGGCGAAGGGCATCCTCGAGGCGGAGCTCGACGACTGGAACACCGTCATGGCCGTCAACACCACGGGGGTCTGGCTCGGCATGAAGTCCGTCATCCCGCACATGCAGCGGCAGGGCAGCGGCTCCATCGTCAACGTGTCGTCCATCGCGGCGATCGTCGGCGGGGTCTCGGACGCGGGCGGTGCGGCGTACTCCGCGTCGAAGGGCGCGGTCCGGTCCCTCACGAAGCACGCGGCGCAGTGGTTCGGTGGCGACGGGATCCGCGTGAACTCGATCCACCCCGGCTCGGTCTACACCGGCCTCGCGGTCGCGGCGGGTATGAGCAAGGAGGACATGGCCAGCCAGCTCGGCGGCGAGATCCCGCTCCCGCCGCACATCGGTGAACCGACCGACATCGGCTACGGCATGCTCTACCTGGCGTCCGACGAGGCGAAGTACGTCACCGGGGAGGAACTCGTCATCGACGGCGGGTGGACCACCCACTGACCGGCCCTCCGTCACGCCCCCATCTGCACGACCCCGATCGCGGACAGCACGAACGCCACGATCGCCGCGCTCGACCGGAGGACGTCGATCCGCTCCCACCGCACCACGACCCGCTTCCAGTCCGCCGGCGGGTCGAGCGGATCCCAGTCGTTGACCCCGATGTTGATCGGGACCGTACCGAGGAACGACGCCAGGACGAACACCCCGAGCGCCACTGCGGCTGCCACTCGCCACCCGAGCCCGTCGCCCGCGCCGGCGACGACCAAGACCGCGAGGGTGGCGAGCACCGCCGGCACCATCAGCATCGGCACGACGACCTTGAGCGACCTGACGAGCGCGATCCGCGTCCGGAGGTGGGCATCGTCCGGCAGAGAGGCCATCGCCGGTTGGACGCCCCATCGCACGGTGAACTCCTCGCCGGCGAGGAGACCGACGAGGACGAGCTGCACGACCAGGATCACGTTCACGGACGACAGCCTCGTCCGTGCCGCTCACGCCACGCTGACGTGGCGCTCACACGGGTTCGACAGCACCGTCACCGGTGCCTGGGAGCCGAGACGGCGCGCATTCGACCACGAAACGGAACAGGAGCGGCCCCGCTGCCTGCGGGGTCGCTCCTGTTGACCGTGGCTCTTACGACTGCGCGACGCAGACCTGCTTGACGCTCGTGACGTGGCCCGTCGAAGCGCCGATCTGGAACGTGTACGTGTGGTACCCGGAGTTGTAGCTGTACGAACCGCTCTTCGTGACCACGCGGATCAGGTTCGTTCCGGCCGAATTGCGGTCTGGTGAACCGAAGATGTGGACTTCACCCGTGCTCGTCCAGTTCAACTGGGCGGTCTTGTTCCCGCACCCGATGGTCAGGAGTGACCCGATCTTCTCGGCGTGTGCCGGACCTCCGGTGAACAGGGTGGCGGTGACGAAGGCCACGGCGACCAGCAGGAGAGCGCCGAATCGCTTTCGACCGGTAAAGGTCGACGTCGTTTCTCGGGAGATTTGGCTGGTGATGTTCATGTTGCCTCATTCACTTCCGCTCGGGGATTCCCCGAAATGCCTTCGGGATCCCGTTCGGACGCTAACACCGGCGAGATGCGGTCGACAGTCCGCTGTTCTGTGGACTGCAATCCCCGGAGCATTGCGTATAGGGTCTCCGCCACAGCCGCAGCAGTGTTCCTCGGGCACGCTGGAGCGGCACCGCTGACGATCGGGGGACCGTGCAACAACGCTGTGACCAGTGCCGACTGCCCATCCAAGGCGAACCGGTCCGGACGGCCACCCGGACGCTGTGCGTGGCGTGCGGGAGGACCTTCCTCGGGCTGGCTGCCGGAACGATGGCCGGCAACGGCGACGTCGGGCAGTCGATCGCGACGGCGGGCTGGTTCGAGCGACTGCGCCGACGCAAGCTGGACTGAGCACCGCGATCGAGGTCAGCGCACCGCTGCGAGCACCGCCGCCTCCTCGTCCACCCCGAGCCCGGCCCGCCGCGGCCGCTCCACCCCACGCGCCCGCTCGTCGTCGAGCACCCCGGCGAGGGTCTCCGTCAGCGGACGACTCCGACCCCCGGCATCGCGGAACGCCCGCGCAGACCGGTGCATCAGCGCCGCATCGGAGTGCGGAAGCCACAGCGGCAGCGACCTCGGCCCCGCCCAGTACTGCACGTCGTGGGCGAGCAGCACGTCGTCCTCGACCTCGACGAGCTCGCCGTCGAACCCCGTGGCCTCGACGACCAGGCGGAAGAAGTCCCGCATCGGCACGACCTCGCCGACGGCGTTCACGACCCCGGTGTGACCCGTCCGCCCCGCCCGTCCGACCCACGCGGCCAGGTCCGCGACGTCGATGACCTGCACGGAGCGCCCTTGCGACGTGGGGACCAGCACCGGACCGGGTCGGCTGAGTCGGGCGGGCCAGTACCCGAACCGGTCGCTCGGGTCGCCCGGGCCGACGATGAGGCCGGGTCGGGCGACCAGGAGCCGCGATCCCAGTCGGTCGGCGCTGCTCCGCTCGGCGGCGACCTTGGCGTCCGCGTACTGCGTCAGGTCGACGGGTTCGACGACCTCGGCGGTCTCGTCCGCGCCCGGTTCGTCGTTCCGGGCGTAGACCGAGGTGGTCGAGACGAGCGTCCAGTGCGCGGCGGAGTCTGCGAGCGCGTCGAGCGCGGGACGGACGAGCTCCGGGTCGGACGAGAGCTCGACCACCTCGTCCCATGCGCCACGCACGGGTTCGTAGGCACCGTCCGCACGACGATCGGTGCGGACGAGTCGGGCGCCGTGCGGGACGTCACCCGTCGCACCGCGTGCGAGGCAGGTGACCTCGACGCCGTCCTCGAGGAGGTCCCGGACGATCGCACGTCCGAGCCATCCGGTCCCACCCAGCACCAGTGCCCGCATGGACCCATTCAACCGTGGTCGACACCGAGCGTCCGGCTCGTCCACCCCGCCAGCGCGGCGGTCGCCGTCCTCGAGATCGTGGCGTCGGGGAGCATGCTCGTGAAGCCGTGGAAGGCTCCCGGCCACACGTGCAGCTCGGCGTCGACGCCCGCTGCCCAGAGTCCGCTCGCGAAGGCCACGGTCTCGTCGCGGAAGACCTCGGCGCTGCCGCAGTCGATGTAGGTGCGCGGGAGTCCGGCGAGGTCCGTCGCCCGCGCGGGAGCGGCGTACACGGACACGTCGTCGGTGGCGCGTCGGCTGCCGAGGTAGGCGTCCCAGCCGAACCGGGTCAGCTGGCGGTCGGCGACGCCGACACCGTCGATCTGCACGGTGGAGACGGTCTCGTCGCGGTCGTCGAGCATCGGCGACACGAGGATCTGGGCCAGCAGCGACGGCCCGCGTCGATCGCGGGCGAGCAGGGCCGTGCCCGCTGCTAGGCCACCCCCGGCGCTCTGCCCGGCGATGACGATGCGGTCCGGGTCGATGCCGAGCTCCTCGGCGTGCTCGGACACCCACACGAGCCCGGCGTAGCAGTCCTCGACCGGGAACGGGTCCGGGTACTCGGGCGCGAGGCGGTAGTCCACGCTGATGAGCACGACGTCGTGGACCAGCAGCCAGTCGTCGTAGGAGTCGAGGTTCCCGAGGTGGTGGCCGAACACCATGCCGCCCCCGTGGATCGTGTAGACCCCCGTGGTCGCGCCGGTGCGACCGATGCGCTGGATCACCGCGAGGTCGATCGGGTCGCCGCGGTGACCGGGCACGGTGATGCGTCGACGCTCGTACCCGCGGGCGTGCAGCCGTGCGTCGAGTTCGGCCTCGGTGGCGTCGAGCTGCCGCATGTGCGGCAACACCTCGGGCGTGATGGTGACGGGGCCGCGCGCTGCGAGGGCGTCGAGGAACGGCACGAGTTCGGGGTCGAACGGCGGGCGGGTGGTGACTTCGGACACGGGTGCACTCCTTCGATGAAGAAGTGGCGACCCCCGTGAGCCGCGTGTGAGTACCCGGCAGCCGATGGGGCGCGGGCCTTTTCCCTCTGCGCCCGACGATAGCGCATCCCCGACGGGCGCCCACCCACGCCGATCAGGTCGGTCGGTGCTGCTCCGCGTACCGACGCGCACGACCGATCCGCCGGACCGAGAGCGGGATCGCCCAGGCGAGCACGACGACCATCGCGACCAGGAAGACCACGGGCAGCCGCCCCAGGTCGCCGCGGACCGCGGACGACACGAACTGGAACGCGATGGCGACGTACAGCAGGCCCGTGAACACCAGCTGGAACTGCAGGGCCAGGGGGACGATCCGGGCGTACCGGACCGCTCCCGCGCGGTCGGCCTCGTCGAGCGGGAGCTCCTTGCCCCGCAGCACCACCTTCGCGTACCGCTGCAGGCGGCCGAGGTCCCGCCCACCGCTGTCGCGGAGCGCGCGGTTCAGCGGGAGCGCCACGACGATCGCGGCCATCGCCGTCGCGGTGAAGGTCAGCTGGCCGCCGAGCAGCACGACCTGGAGGAGCGCGCCGCCCCGGTCCGAGAAGGCCGCAAGGAGCGTCACCCCGATCGTGCAGACCACCGCAGCGATGACGAAGGTCGTCGCGATCGAGCGGATCGCGCGTCGGACCAGCCCGACGCCGGGGACGTCGTCGCTCAGGTCGCTGATGGGCGCCTCGGTGCCGCGGAACAGCGCACCGAGCGGGCGGGCGACGGCGAGGAGCACCCCGGCCCCGACGACGAGCAGCACCGGCACCCAGAGGGGCGCCTGCGCCGACAGAGCCGCCAGCACGAAGACTACGGCGGCCACGACGTCGACGGCGGCGACGACCGCCGAGACTCGGAACAGGGACCGCTGGCTCTCGGGGGACGAGTGGTGGTCGTAGTAGCCGGCCAAGGCCCCGACGAGGACCGGTCCCATGACGACGAGTGGTGTGCAGACGGCCGCGGCGACGAGCCAGCCGTGCGCCGCGCTCCCGAGCTCGAGCGCCACGAGCAGCCCGCCACCGAGGGACAGCGCCGTCGCGACGACGATCGTGGCGACGTACAGCAGGACCCGGATCACACCGTCGCCTCGGTCCCCCGGATCCGTCCGACGACGACGTCGACGATCCCCGCGAGCAACGCCGCCGCGACGAACCCGAGCGCCACGCCCAGTCCGAGCGGCAACCCCTGCGCGTAGTCGCCCTTCGAGCTCGCGAGCGCCGAGTAGAAGACGCTGCCGACGGCGGCGATCCCGATCGCGGACCCGACGCGCGCACCGACCTGGATGAGCCCACCGGCCGAGCCGCCCTGCTCCACCGGCACCTCGGACAGCGTGAGCGTCTGGTTCGGCGAGATCGTCAGTCCGGAGCCGACACCGGCGACGAGGAGCGGTACGACGAGCCACCATCCGAGGTCGGACCGGTAGTGGTTCGCGACGACCCAGATGACCCCACCGAGGCCGATCAGGACCAGTACGGTCCCGACGACGATGAGCTGTCGGCCGAACCGCGAGACGACGCGACCGCCGATGGTCGACGCGACCCCGGACCCGATCGCGAACGGCACGGACGACAGGCCGGCGAGCAGCGCGGAGTACCCGAGGCCGGACTGCAGGGCCAGCGTCAGGACGAAGAACAGCGGCGTGAACCCGGCGAAGTACAGCGTCGCGAGTCCGACACCGAGCGAGAACGACCGGCGGCGGAACAGTCCGAGGTCGATGACGGGCTCCTTCGACCGCGCGTACCGCCGCTCCCACAGCACGAAGAGCGCGCCGAGCACGACGGCGGCGACCACGAGCCACCACTTCGCCGTGCCCTTCCACTCCTGCGACTGCACGAACGGCAGCAGCAGGGCGACCACCGCGGCGCCGAGCAGGACGATCCCGACCGGGTCGAAGTCGTGCTTCCGGCCGCGTTCCACCCGGCTCGCCGCCGGCAGGTAGCGGAAGGCCAGGAGGATCGTGACGAGTCCCACGGGCAGGTTCACGAAGAAGACGAACCGCCAGCCGTTCTCGGTGCCGAAGGCCGTGATGAGCAGACCACCGACGAGGGGGCCGATCGCCGTGGCGATGCCGACCGTGGCGCCGAACAGCCCGAAGGCGGTGCCGCGCTCCTTCCCGCGGAACAGCTGCTGGATGAGGGCCGTCACCTGGGGCGTGAGCAGACCACCGGCGAGGCCCTGCACCAGCCGAGCGACGACCAGCACGATCCCGTTCGGGGCGAAGCCGCAGAGCGCGCTCGCGAGGGTGAACAGGCCGACCCCGATGACGAACATGCGCCGGCGGCCGGAGGCGTCGCCCAGTCGACCGCCGGGGACGAGCAGGAGCCCGAACGACAGTGCGTAGCCGGACAGGATCCACTGCACGGCCTCCGGGGTGGCCCCGGGGAGCCCGGACGAGATCGACTGCAGCGCGACGTTGACGATCGACACGTCGAGCAGGACGATGCCGCCGCCGAGCAGGCAGATGACGAGGGCCTTCCACCGGTTCGGGTCCGGCTGGTCGCCGGATCCGACGTCGGAGTGCTCGGATCGCTCGGGGGGCGCGGCGGTGGCCGCGTGGTGCGCATCGTGGTGCGCGACGGTGGGAGCCGCGTCGGGCTCGGCGGGGAGTCGGTGTTCGGGTGCCATGACGCTCTCACGCTAGGCCGCAGCGGAGGCGCTGGTCCGGCGAGCACGGATCTTGTCCACACCTTCAGGAGGCGCGGTGCGGGTCCGGTACACCGGCTGGCAGCATGGCCTGGTGACGACCGATCCGGACCCCGCCCTCGTCCCCGAGCTCCTCGTCGCCGACCTGGACGCGAGTATCGGCTTCTGGTCCGGCCTGTGCGGGTTCGGCGTGGCCTACGCGCGTCCCGAGGAGCGGTTCGCCTACCTGACCCTCGGATCGGCGCACGTCATGCTCGAGCAGGCCGGGGTCGGTCGGAACTGGCTCACCGGGCCGCTCGATCGACCACTCGGCCGCGGGATCAACCTGCAGATCGGTGTCCCGGACGCGGACGTCGTCGCGGCGTCGCTCCGTGCCGGCGGTGTGGAGCTCTTCATGCCGGCGGAGACGCGCTGGTACCGCGTGGGCGACGAGGAAGCCGGGGTGCGGCAGTTCCTGGTGACCGATCCCGACGGGTACCTGCTGCGCTTCCAGTCGTCCACGGGGCGTCGACCGGTCGCGCCGTAGCGCGACTCACGCGTCGTCGCGCAGCGACCGCACCATGCTCCGCAGTGCTCGGAGCGCCGCGCCCTGCTCGTCGGCCGACATCCCGCTGAGCATCCGGACCTCGACCCCGCGGACGGCTGCCGAGGCCTCGGCGAGACGCTCCCGCCCGAGCGGGGTGAGCTGGACCGGCAGCGCCTTGCCCACCGGTGCCTCCGACGCGCGCGACACCGAGCCGTCCCGTTCGAGCGCCTGCAGCAGGACGTTCATCGACTGCCGCGTCACGAACGCCCCGCGAGCGAGGTCGGAGTTCGACGACCCCGGACGCTGCGCGAGCAGCTCGAGGCACGAGTAGTGCGTGACGGTCATGCCGAGCGGGCGCAGGACCGACTCCATCGCGGTGCGGAGCGCGCTCGCTGCCTCCTTGAGCAGGTACCCGAGGGACGTGTCCAGGTCGATGCCGTGTCCGTCTTGACGCATGTCAGTAGTCTGACATAGGTTCTTCCGTGTCAGATAACTGACACCAACGAAGGAGACCCCATGCCCGTCACCGGCCCCGACTTCATCTCGCTGCAGACCCGCGATCTCGACGCGTCCCAGGCGTTCTACGAGCAGTACCTCGGCCTCGTCCGGTCGCAGGCGGGTCCGCCGCACGCGGTCGTCTTCGAGACCACGCCGATCGCGTTCGCCCTGCGCGACCTCGTGCCCGGCACCGACCTCGACGCCGTGGCGCAGCCGGGCATCGGCGCGGCGATCTGGCTGCACGCGACCGACGTCCAGGCGATCCACGACGCCTTGGTCGCCGACGGCCACCGGATCGTGTCCGCGCCGATCGACGGCCCGTTCGGTCGGACGTTCACCTTCGCCGACCCGGACGGGTACCAGGTGACGTTGCACGACCGCGCCTGACGCCCTGGCACGGGCGGACCGGACGGTCTACGGTGTCGCCATGAGCGATGACGCCGGGGACGAGCAGCTGTGGCGGTCGATCGTCGGGCGGCCAGCGCTCTGGATGGCCGTGGCGTGGACCGCCCTGGGCGTGGTGTGGCTCGTGTTCGCCGCGATCGAGGGCGGCGACGACGCGTGGCGGTGGATCATCGGTGCGGTCTGGATCGCACTCGGCGTCGGCCGGATCGCCGTCGCGGTCTGGGACCGACGGCACCACCGTGGGCGGTACGCCGGGCGCTGACCCGGCGGCGCGGGCGGTACGCCGGGCGCTGATCCGGCGGCGCGGCTCGTGTCACTCGTCGTCGGGGGTGGTCCGGCGACGGGCGACCAGCAGGACGGCGACGAGCGCGGCGGCGACCACGACCGCGATCCCGCCGAGGATCCACGGCGTCGCCCCGGGCCCGGACGACCCGGCCGTGGCGCTGGTCGCACCGGCACCGGCTGTGGCGCTCGGCGTCGGGGTGCCCGCGCTCGGGGTCTGCGTCGGTCCCGTCGCCGTCGGAGCAGGGGTCGGAGTCGGGGTCGGTGCTCCGGTCGACGTGAACCGGTAGCTCCCCGAGATCGGGTGTCCGTCCACCGAGACGCTCCTCCAGGTCACCGTGTACGAGCCGGCAGCCGTGAGGTCGGCGGCCGTGCGCAGCGTGCTGCCGTCGACGTCGACACTCCCCGCGCCGACCTCGGCGCCGTCCGGGCCGGTCACGCTGACGACGATCCCGGACTCGAGCCCGGCCAGCGGCGGCTCGGAGAACGTGAGGGCGACCTGGTCGAGGTCGCCCCCGACCGTCGCGTCCGCAGCGGGTGCGGTCGAGGCGAGGACGTCGTGGGCGGACGCGGGGGCCGCCGTGACGAGGACGAACGCCAGGGCGACGGCCGACGCGGCGGTGGCGAGCAGGGCACGGAAGGGCACGGTCCATTGTCGCCGATCCTGACCGGACGCACAGGACGTCGGCCCGGACGACGGACCCCGTGACGACTCAGTCCATCGCGTCGTCGTAGACCCCGATCAGCCGGTCGAGGAAGGTCTGCACCGTCGCACGCTCCGCGGGGTCCAGGTCGTCGACGATGCCCTCGATGCCCTCGATGAGCGGCAGCACGAGGTCGTACGCACGGTCCGAAGACTGCTCCGCCGCCGTGACGACGAGCTTGCGTCCGTCGCTCGGGTGCCGTTCCCGTCGGACGTGCCCGGCGCCCTCGAGCCGGTTCAGGACGAGCGTCATCGCGGCGGTCGAGATCTCGAGCCGACGGGCGAGCTCGGTCGGGGTGGCCGGCCCGGTCGCGATGAGGTGATCCATCGCTTCGAGTCCCGCCGCGTCGACCGACAGCGCCGCGGCGAGATGGCGCTCGAAGCGCTGCTGCCGGACACTGACCTGCTGCACGCGGGACCGGATGTCGTCGTCGGGGAGCGACCGCCCGTCGCGTCGCGCCGTCGCCCGGTCGTGGCGGTCCTGCCGGTCGTCGGGGCGGTCGGTCGCTGGGTGCTGGTCGTCGTTCGGCACGTCCACCATGGTAGTCGTGTACATTGCCAATCTCATTGGTAATCAACGACGTGAGGGACCATGACCGATCACACCCGCGGACGCGTGCTCATCTCCGGCGCGAGCATCGCCGGCCCGGCGCTCGCCCACTGGCTCCACCGCTTCTCGTTCGAGACGGTCGTCGTCGAGCGGGCGCCGTCCCTCCGCACCGGCGGGCAGAACGTCGACGTGCGCGGAGCCGGGCGTGAGGTCGCGCGCCGGATGGGCATCGAGGACGACATCCGCGCCGCCACGACGGGCGAGGTCGGCACCCGGTTCATCGGTCCGAGCGGCCGGACGATCGCGGCGTTCCCGGCGGGGACCTCGGACTCCGGCGGGGCCACCGCCGAGCTCGAGGTCCTGCGCGGTGACCTCGCGCGGCTCCTCGTGGACGGGACGTCCGACGCCACCGAGTACCGCTACGGCGACCGGATCACCCGCATCGACCAGGATGACGACGGCGTGACCGTGGCGTTCGAGCACGGCCCGGACGACCGGTTCGACCTGGTGGTCGCGGCGGACGGCATCGGATCGAGCACCCGTCGGCTGGTGTTCGGCGACGAGCCGGAGATCCGGTCGCTCGGGCTCGAGACGACGTACGGCACGATCCCCCGGACCGCGGCGGACGACGACTGGTGGCGCTGGTACAACGCACCGGGTGGCCGGTCGATCACCCTCCGCCCCGACCAGCACGGGACCATCCGCGCGGCGATGTCGGTCGTGACGGACCGGAAGCGGGAGCGAGCCGGCTCCGAGCGCGGCGACCTCGATGCGGTGCGCCGCCGCCTGCACGCGGTGTTCGGCGACGCCGGGTGGGAGGCCGAGCGGGTCCTCGCGGGGTTCGACCACTCCGAGGACCTCTACTCCGAGGCGATCGGACAGGTCCACGCCCCGCGCTGGTCGGACGGCCGGGTGGTGCTCGTCGGGGACGCCGCGTACTGCGCCTCGCCGGTGAGCGGCATGGGCACGAGCCTCTCGCTCACCGGTGCCTACGTCCTCGCCGGGGAGCTCGCCGCCCACGTCCACCACCGTGACGCCCTGCGCGCGTACGAGCGCATCATGCGCCCGTACGTCGCGAAGGCGCAGCAGCTGCCGCCGGGCACGCCGCGGATCGCGAACCCGAGGTCCCGGCTCGGGATCGCGGCCTTCGGCACCGCCGTCCGCGTGGCGTCGCTCCCCCTCGTCGGGCGCCTCGGCGCCCGCTTCGCCACCCCACCGGCCGAGGCGATCGACCTGCCGGACCACGCGCACCTCGAGTGAGCTGGTGGCGGACGGGAGGCGCGGTGCGGGCCCGCCACGCGCCTCCCGTCCGTCCCGTCCTCCCGTCCCGCAGCGATGTGCGCTACGGTCCGGTCATGATCGTCTGGATCAACGGGACGCACGGCGTCGGCAAGACGACCACCAGCAGGCTGGTGCAGCCGCTCCTGCCGGACGCTCGCGTGCTCGATCCGGAGAAGGTCGGCGAGACCCTCATGGACGTCCGGCCCCCGCTGCCCGAGTCCGGCGACTTCCAGCACTGGGACCCCTGGCGACCGCTCGTCGTCGAGACCGCGCGGCAGGTCCTGGCCTTCGCGGGCGGCACGCTCGTGATGCCGCAGACGGTCCTCGTCGAGCGGTACTGGCGGGAGATCGCGGACGGGTTCGCGGCGCACGGGATCCCGGTCCGGCACTTCGTGCTGCACGCGGAAGAGGAGACCCTGCGGGACCGGATCCAGAACGACGCCGTGGTGGGGCCGTCCACGTTCCGGTCCAGCCGCGTCGAGCCGTACGCCGAGGCGGCACGCACCTGGCTGCACGCCGCGGCCGAGGTCGTCGACACGACGGAGACCCCGCCCGAGCAGGTGGCACGGAACATCGCCGACGCGGTGCTGCAGGTCGCACGGTGAGCGCCTTCGTGCAGCGGTCGCAGTGGTCGGTCGTGACGTCCGAACCAGCGGACGCGGCGGAGCTCGTCACGCGCATCCCCGACGTCCGACGGGCCACGGTCGAGGGTGCGCCCTCGGGGTTCTCGTTCGAGGAACGGCGACGTGGCTCCGAGCTGCTGTCCCTCGTGTCGATGGCGAGCACCGGCGTCGTCGAGGGAACGGTCGAGGCCGAGTCCGCGATGGTCCTGTTCTGGCTGAAGTCCGGCAGCGGTGCGGTCGACGGCGACGGGGTGCCCACCGGCCGTCCGGTCCTGTTCCGCCACGACCCGCAGCAGGTCCGGTGGGACGGGTTCCAGCTCGACCTCATCCGCATCGACCGGACCACGGTGGAGCAGGTCGCTGCCGAACGCGGCGCCTGGCAGCCGGGGCCGATCGAGTTCCAGCCGCACCACATCCCCGAGGGGCCGACGCTCGCCGCCTGGTGGTTGATGGTGCGCGCGGTGGCGGCCGACGTGCTGCGCGGTCCGGAGGAGGTCACCGAGGAGCACGAGCGCGAACTGACCCGCTTCGCGGCGGGCGGCCTGCTCACGGCGATCCCGCACTGGCCGGTCGGGCAGGACCAACCCCGCACGGCAGCGGCGGCACGGTTCGCCCGGGCCGAGGCGTACCTGCTCGAGCACGCGACCGAGCAGATCACCGTCGAGGACGTCGCGGCGGCCGCGGGCCTGAGCATCCGCGGGCTGCAGGACGCGTTCCGGCGCCACCACGGCATCACGCCGACGACCTACCTCCGGCGCATCCGACTGCTGCTCGCCCGTGAGGGCCTGGAGTCCGGGGACGACCGGAGCGTCGGGGACGTGGCGCGGGACTCGGGCTTCGCGCACCTCGGACGGTTCGCCGGCAGCTACCGCGACGAGTTCGGGGTGCTGCCGCGGGAGACCTGGCAGGCCGCGCGCCGCCGCTGATCCGCGCGCCGCCGCTGAACGCCGCGCCGCGCCGGTCAGGCCGCCAGCGGCTGGTCCCGCAGCGCCGGGCAGTGCTCCGGCGTCGGGTGCTCGGTGATCGCGATGACCTCGTCGAGCCGGTCCCGTGCGGCCTCGAGCTCGGCGAGCTGCGCCGTGATCCGGTCCCGCTCGGCGACGAGGAGCGCGAACGACTCCGGCGTCGCCACCCCTGCGTCCACGCACGGCAGCAGCTGCACGATCGTGCGGCTCGGCAGCCCGGCGGCGAAGAGCTGCTGGATGAGCTGGACCCGCTCGACGGCGGGCACGGCGTAGGAGCGCTGGCCGCTCGCCGTCCGTCCGGCCGGCAGCAGTCCCTGCTCTTCGTAGTACCGGAGCGACCGCACGCTCACGCCGGTCGCCGCAGCGAGGTCTCCGATGCGCACGATCTCCTCCTTGCACCTGACATCGATGTGAGGTCTTAGCGTAGCCGAGCCGCTGCGGGAGGTGCCCGCTCGGCAGGAGGAACACCATGGACATCGCTGGATCGGTCGCACTCGTCACGGGCTCGAACCGGGGGATCGGACGACGGTTCGTGCAGCAGCTGCTCGAGCGCGGCGCCGCCAAGGTCTACGCCACGGCCCGGCGCCCCGAACTGGTCGACATCGAGGGGGTCGAGGTGCTCCCGCTCGACATCACCGACCAGGCGTCCGTCGCGGCGGCAGCGGCTGCGGCGTCCGACGTGACCCTGCTCGTCAACAACGCCGGGATCACCACGCAGGGCTCGCTGCTCACGGACGACCTGACCGACGTGCGGCGGGAGATGGACACGCACTTCTGGGGCAACCTCGGGATGGTCCGGTCGTTCGCGCCGGTGATCGAACGCAACGGCGGGGGCGCGATCGTGAACGTCCTGTCGGCGCTGTCCTGGTTCGCGTACCCGGGCTCGGGCGGGTACGCCGCCGCCAAGGCCGCGGAGTGGAACATGACGAACGCCGTCCGCCTCGAGCTGACCGGCCGGGGCGTCACCGTCCAGGGGCTGCACCTCGGAGCCGCCGACACCGACATGATGGCCGGCTACGAGGGGCCGAAGGTCGACCCGGCCGAGGTCGCCCGGCTCTCCCTCGACGGTGTGGAGCGGGGCGCGGCGGAGGTCGTCGTGGACGACTGGAGCGCCGGGGTCAAGGCGTCGCTCGCCGAGGCGCCCGAGCGGTTCTACGCGCAGTTCGCGTGATGCGGCCAGCGTGACCAAGAGACGGACGGGAGGCGCGGTGCGAGCCCGCACCGTCCCTCCCGTCACGGCCGGCGTGCCGCTGGCGCGTCACGCCGGTACCGGCGGGTGGGGCCCTCCTCCCGTCCGCCGCTCCGCACGTTCCGCGCGCTCGTCGCGTCCTCCGCGCTCGCCGCGTCAGGACCGCGCACGGGATCGGACCGACGGCGTCAGCGATCCGTCAGGACGCTGTCCGCACGGCCGCCCCCGTCGGATCGTGGAGTGGTGACCCTGACCGCGATCCTCCCGACGCTCCGCGCGTCCCTCCCCGACCCCGTGGACCCGACCCTCTGGCCCGCCCACACCGAACCCACGACCGGCGACGTCCTCGTCGCCGCCGTGTCGATGGTCCGGCTGGCCGAACTCGCCGGCACCCCGTGCGTGCACACCGCCGAGCAGGCACCGCCCCGCTACCGACCCCGCACGTGGACGCCGGGCGAGGTGAGCGTCGCCGTGGCGTCGGTGCTGCGCGTGCGGCGCCCCCGGACCGGTGTCGTCCTGCTCGAACTCGACGCGGTGCTCCCCCGGTTCGCCGTCCTCGACCAGGTGCGGCTCATCGGCCGGGTGAGCACGGCGGCCCCGACCGGGACGTACGTCCTCACCCCCTGCGCCGGCGCGGAGGACGGTCCCTTCCACCGGCTCCCGGCGCCGTTGCCCGCGGACGTCCGCGAGGGCGACCTGCTCTGCTTCCCCTGCGTGGCCGCGATCCGGCACCGCGACGTCGCGGTGCCGGTCCGTGCCGAGGTCGTCCGGTGAGCGCCGTCTCCGACCTGCTCACACGCGTGGTCGACGGCCCGCACGTGTGGGGCCGGTACTCGGTGCGCCCCGTCGACCGGACGATGTGGAGCACGAGGACCCTCGTCGTCTACCCGCCTGGTACGACCCGCCGCGAGCGTGCGGTGCTCCGCGCGTGGTCGGCGTGGCCGGCCGTGGGGGCACTGCTGGCGATCGCCGTGATGGCCGCGCTCGCTCCCCGCGCCGCCCTCGGGACCGTCGCCGCCGTCGGGGTGTACGCGGGCGGCTTCCTGGTGCTCGGGCGGGCCGCCCGTCGACTCCGTCCCGGTGTCCGGACGTTGACGGTGACGACCTTCCACGGCACCGGGCGACCCGAGGTGCACGGGGACGTCCGGTTGCTCGGCGCCTCGCTCGACGCGTTGACCGTGCCGGAGCGGGCGCTCCGTGCCGGTGCGATCCGACCGGTGGACTTCGAGTCGATCTGGGCCGACGTCTGGGACGACCTGCCGAGCGGCCCGCGGTCCCGGGTCAGTCGCGCAGGAACGCCTCGAGCTGCCGGGCCACGAGGTCCGGTCGGGTGATGAACGGGTGGTGCCCCGTCGGGAGTTCGACCGACCGGGTGGCCCACGCCGCGTGCTCCCGCTGGAGTGCGACGGTCGTCGAGCGGTCCTCGGCGCACACCACCGCGGTGGAGTCCACGCCGGCCCACCCCTCGGCGCTCGTCGGGGTGCCGAACGCTCGGACGTCCTGCGAGGTGACCCGGTCCCACGCCGCCCGCTGCGTGGCGGCATCGGCGTCCTGCAGGAACCGGGCACCGAACGACCGCTCGTCGTACCCGTCGACGACGATCCGCCCGTCGGCGTCCGGACGCACCGCGACGGGGTCCGGCTCGCCGGACATGATCGACCCCTGCGACGCCCCGACGGGCGGCAGGTAGCTCGACACGAGCAGCAGGTGCCGGACCGCGGGGTGCGGGCCCGCCTCGGCGATCACGGTCCCGCCGTAGGAGTGTCCGACGACGATGGCGTCGGGGACCTCGTCGAGGGCGCGGCGCAGTGCGGCGGCGTCCTCCTGCAGGCCGCCGCCGGTGTCGGTCTCCCCGCACGACGGCAGGGCCACGGCGCGGCTGACGATCCCGGTCCGTTCGCGCAGCAGGTCGCCGGTCGGAGCCCACCACCAGTCGCCGTCACGGACGAGGGCGCCGTGCACGAAGAGGACCGTCGGGCTCGTCACTCCATCACCATCGCGGACATGCGCGTCATCAGGCCACGGGGGACGAAGCGGTGCGCACTCGCCAGCACGGCGTTGCGCGCGCCGGAGACGACCGTGGGTCCGCCGGCACGGGCGAACGCCCGCAGACCGACGCGTGCGACCTCCTCCGCCGACTGCCGACCGCCCTCGAGGAACGACCCGCCGCCCGCGGCGTCGAAGAAGCCCGTCGCGGTCGGGCCGGGGCACAGGGCGAGCACCCGGACGCCCTGCCCGCGCGTCTCCTGCCAGAGGGCCTCGGTGAAGGACAGGACGAACGCCTTCGTCGCGCCGTAGAGCGCCATGTGCGGGGTGGGCTGGAACGCGGCGGTCGAGGCCACGGTCATCACGCCGCCGACGCCGCGGGCGAGCATGCCGGGCAGGAACGCCCGCGTCAGCCGGACCAGCGCGGTCTCGTTGAGCGCGATCTGCTGCACGATGCCGTCCTCGGGCTGCTCGGCGAAGGTGCCGTGCCACCCGACCCCGGCGTTCGCGATCAGGACGTCGACGCGGGTGCCGTCGAGGGCCGTGATCACCTCGTCGACGCCGTCGGCCGTCGCCAGGTCGGCCGGGAGCACCCGCACCCGCACACCGTGGCGCGCGTGGATGCCCGAGGCGACGGCGTCGAGCTTGTCGGCGGACCGGGCGACCAGGACGAGGTCGGCGCCACCCGCGGCGAGACCCTCCGCCAGCGACTCGCCGATGCCGCCGCTCGCACCGGTCACGAGGGCCAGTCGGCCCCGGAACGGTTCGGGGTTCCGCGCCACCGCTCAGCCCGCCGTGCGGAGGAAGTCGGCGATCGGGGTGGAACCGGTGTTGAACCGGATCGTCCGGCCGATCGTCTCGTCGCCCTCGACCGCGTCGGCCACCACGTGCGCGACATCGCCGCGCGGGACCTGCGTCGAGGAGCCGTCCCAGTCGACCGAACCCGTGGGCTCGTCGTCGGTGAGGGTGCTCGGCGCGACGACCGTCCAGCGGAGCCCCGAGTCGCGGAGGACGGCGTCGGCGATCATCTTCGACTGCGCGTACGCGAAGAAGTCGTCGTCCTGCGGCACCCCGTGGTCGAGGAGCGAGCCGGACCAGGAGACCATGACGTAGCGGTCGACACCGGCCTTCGCGGCACCCTGCACGGACAGGATCGCCGCGTCGCGGTCGATCGCCCAGGTGCGGGCGGCCGATCCGCCGCCGGCACCGGCCGACCAGACCACGGCGTCGTGTCCGTGGATGAGCTCGGCGAAGTCGGTGAGGGTCTGCTGCTGGATGTCGGCGACGTGCGGCTGCCCGCCGTGGGCGCGGATCTCGTCGGCCTGGTCGGGGTCGCGGATGACCGAGGTGACGGTGTGGCCGCGGTCGGTGAGGATGCGGGTGGCGAGGAGTGCGACCTTGCCGTGGCCGCCGAGGACGATGACGTTGCTCATGCGTCGGACGCTACTCGCGGCGGCTCAGCGCGCGAGGTGCGCGAGGTGCGCACCAGCGGACGGGAGGCGCGGTGCGGGCCGGCACCGTCCCTCCCGTCCGGCGGTCGGTCGCGTCAGCCGAGCCGCCGGCGCTGCACGAGGGTCGCGACGCCGAAGGCGGCCAGCAGGATGCCGACGCACCACGCGAGGGCCACCCACAGGTCCGCGTCGAGCGGCTGCCCGGCGAACAGCGCACGGATCGAGTCCACGATCGACGTCACCGGCTGGTGCTCCGCGAACCACCGGACCGGCCCGGGCATGGAGTCGGTCGGCACGAACGCCGAGCTGATGAAGGGCAGGAAGATCAGCGGGTAGGAGAACGCACTCGCGCCGTCCACCGACTTCGCCGAGAGCCCAGCGACGACCGCGATCCAGGTGAGCGCCAGCGTGAAGAGCACCAGGATGCCGAGCACCGCGAGCCACGCTCCGATACCCGCGCTGCTGCGGAACCCCATGAGCAGGGCGACCCCGACGACCACGGTCACCGACACGGTGTTGGCGACGAGGGACGTGAGCACGTGCGCCCACAGCGACGCCGCGCGCACGATCGGCATCGACCGGAAGCGCTCGTCGATCCCCGCCTGCAGGTCGAGGAACAGCCGGTACGAGGTGTACGCCACCCCGGACGCCACCGTGATGAGGAGGATCCCCGGCAGCAGGTAGTCGATGTACGGCGTGCTCCCGGTGTCGATCGCGCCGCCGAAGACGTACACGAACAGCAGCAGGAAGGCGATGGGCATCACGGCGGTGGTGATGATCGTGTCCGGGCTCCGGAGCACGTGTCGCAGGGAGCGCCCGGTCAGGACGGCGGTGTCGTGGATCGGGTGGGCGGACATCAGGCCACCTCCTTCGTGGTGTCGGCCTTCGTGGTGTCGGCGTCGGGACGGTGTCCGATGACGGCGAGGAAGACGTCCTCGAGCGTGGGGCGCTTCTCGACGTACTCGACCGTCGCGGGCGGGAGGAGTCGCTGGAGTTCGGCGAGGGTGCCGTCGGCGATGATGCGGCCCTCGTGCAGGATGGCGATCCGGTCGGCGAGCTGCTCGGCCTCGTCCAGGTACTGCGTCGTGAGCAGGACCGTGGTGCCGCTCGCGGCGAGGGCGCGGACGGCGTCCCAGACCTCGATGCGGGCCTCGGGGTCGAGGCCGGTCGTCGGCTCGTCGAGGAAGACCACCGACGGGTCGCCGATCAGGCTCATCGCGATGTCGAGCCGGCGGCGCATCCCGCCCGAGTACGTCCCCGCGCGGCGGGACCCGGCATCCGTGAGCGAGAACCGGTCGAGCATCTCGTCGGCGATGCGCCCGGCGTGCCGGAGGTGCCGGAGCCGTGCGACGAGGACGAGGTTCTCGCGGCCGGTCAGCACCTCGTCCACGGCGGCGAACTGCCCGGTGAGGCTGATCGCCTCGCGGACCGCACCCGGATCGGCGGCCACGTCGTGCCCCGCGACCGACGCGGTGCCGGCGGTGGCCGTCGTCAGGGTCGCGAGGATGCGGATCGCGGTCGTCTTGCCCGCGCCGTTCGACCCGAGCAGGGCGACCACGGAGCCGGCCTCGACGTCGAGGTCGACCCCACGGAGGACGCGCAGGTCACCGAAGGACTTCTCGAGCCCCCGGACCCGGATCGCCGCGGTCACGACGGCTCCCCGTCCGCATCGGCCGCCGCGATCGCGTCGACGAGGCGCTGCTGCTCCTTGCTGAGCCACGACCCGAGGCCGTAGTTCGCCTTGAAGTCCTCGGCGAAGGCGATCGGGTCGTCGCCGACCACCGCGCGGACGCTCGTGCCGTCGGCGGCGCTCTGCTCGAACAGGTCCGCGAGGTCGTCGAGCATGCGCATGAGCTGCTCGCCGTCGCTCGGGCCGGTGTACATGAGGTACCGCTCGATGCCGTCGACGGCGGTGCGGTGGCTCGTCGGCAGCGCTGCCGTGCGGGCCTTGTACTGCTTCCAGCGCTTCTTGTCGCCGATGAGCTTGGTCGTGATGTCCGAGATCGAGATCCCCATGATCAGTCCTGTCCGTTCGTGCTGCTGGTGGTGTGCCGGAGGTGGTCGAGCCGCTCGGCGAGGAAGGTCCACGCCCGCCAGAAGTCGTCGAGCTGCTCCTGCCCGCGGGCGTTCAGCGTGAACACCTTGCGGGGCGGGCCCTTCTCCGACGGGACCTTCTCGACGTCGACGAGGCCGCGCTGCTCGATGCGGACGAGCAGGGCGTAGACGGTGCCCTCGGCGATGTCGGTGAACCCCTGTTCCCGGAGCGAGGCGGTGATGTCGTACCCGTGGGCCGGGCGGCCGGCGAGCACGGCGAGGACGATCCCCTCGAGGATGCCCTTGAGCATCTCGGTCTCCTGCTTGGGCATGCGTGCCTCCTGCGGTCGGTGCCGTGTGTCGTGGTGCGCTGTACTCAGTGACGCTGACTACTGGTACATAGTAACGCTGAGTACCAGGAGCGCAAGAGTAGTTTCCGAACCGACACGACAGGAGCACCGATGAGCACGAAGAACGAGCAGCACACCCTGGTCCGCACCCTGGTCCTGGGCATCCTCAGCGGCGGCCGGAGCGCCACCCCGCTCGCCGTCATGGCGCTGAACCACGACCGCTCCTCGCTGAAGGGCTCGTGGCAGGACTGGAAGGTCTTCAGCACGCCCCTCGGCCGTGGCGTCCTCGTCGCATCGGCCGTCGGTGAGCTCATCGGCGACAAGCTGCCGGGGACGCCGAACCGGATCTCCCCCGCCGGCCTCGCCGGGCGTGTGGCGTCCGGAGCGCTCGTCGGGGCCGCGCTCGGCACGACGGGCAGGCGCGACCTGCGCATCGAGGGCGCGATCCTCGGCGGCGTCGGCGCGATCGTCGGCAGCTTCGTCGGCTGGGGTGCGCGCAAGCTCGTCGGCGCCACGACGCGCCTCCCCGACCCGGTCGTCGCGCTCGCCGAGGACGCCGCGACCATCGCCGGCTCCGTCAAGGTGATCACCACCTCGTGACGGCACCGCGTCGGGCCCTCGTCACCGGCGGCAGCATCGCCGGGCTCTCCGCCGCCTACTGGTTGGACCGGACGGGCTGGGACGTCACCGTCCTCGAGCGCTCGGCGGGCTTCCGCACCGGCGGTCAGAACGTCGACGTCCGGGGCGTCGCCCGCGAGGTCCTCGACCGCATGGGGCTGACCGAGGCGATCCGCTCGGCCAACACGGGCGAGACCGGCACGGTGATCGTCGACGAGCAGGGGGACACCATCGTCCGGCTGCCCGACGACGACTCCGGCGAGGGGGCGACGGCGGAGCTCGAGGTCCTGCGCGGCGACTTCGCGGACGCGATCCGGCAGGCGCTGCCGGACCGCGTGCGCCTGGTCTTCGACGACGCCGTGGTCGCGGTGGACGAGGACGGCTCGGACGGACGACCCGTCACGGTCCGCACCCGGAGCGGCGCGACGCTCCAGGCCGAGCTCCTCGTCGTCGCCGAGGGTGTCCGCTCGAGCACCCGCGACCTGCTCTTCACCGTCGAGCCCCGGCGGCTCGGCATCACGATGGAGTTCGGGACGATCCCACGGATCCCGTCCGACGACGACACCTGGCGCTGGTACAACGCCGTCGAGGGTCGACAGGTGCACCTGCGGCCCGACAACCACGGCACGACGAGGGCGATGCTCGCGTACACGAACGACGACGGCGATGTCCCCGACCGGCGCGACCGCTACGCCGGCGCCGGATGGCAGACCGACCGGGTGCTCGACGGGTTCGAGCATTCGGACGACGTCTACGTCGACGACCTCACCCAGATCCACGCCCCGAGCTGGCACCGGGGTTCCGTCGTGCTGCTCGGCGACGCGGCCTGGTGCGTGACACCGATGGGCGGCGGCGGGAGTTCGCTGGCGCTCACCGGCGGGTACGTCCTCGCCGCGTCCCTCGCCGACGCGTCCGACACCACCGCGGCATTCAAGGCCTTCGAGGCGTGGATGCGGCCGCTCGTCGACCGGATCCAGACCATGCCGTCCGGGATCAAGCACTTCGCGTACCCGCAGACGAAGCTCGGACTCGCGGCGCACCGCGCCGCGCACCACGTCCTGACCTCGCGGCCGGTCGCGCCCCTCATGGCGCGACTGACGCACACGGCGGACTCGGACCAGCCGCTCCCGGCCCTGGAGCCGACCCGCTGACGGACGGGAGGCGCGGTGCGGGCCCGCACCGTCCCTCCCGTCCGTCACAGGGGTTCCGTCCGGGCCTGCCACGCCCAGTCGCGTGCGCCTAGCGTGACCGGCATGCGCATCGTCGTCATCGGAGCCACCGGCCACATCGGCACGTTCCTCGTCCCCCGTCTCGTCCGCGCCGGTCACGACGTCGTGACCGTCACCCGTGGCAGCAGCACCCCGTACGCCGACTCCCCCGAGTGGCAGCAGGTCGAACGGGTCACCGCCGACCGCGAGCAGGAGGACCGCGACGGCACGTTCGGCGACCGGATCGCCGCACTGCGTGCCGACGCCGTCGTCGACCTCGTCTGCTTCACGCCGTCGTCCGCCGAGGCCCTCGTCACGGCCCTCCGCGGCAGCGGCACCCACCTCGTGCACTGCGGGTCGATCTGGCGTGCCGGGGTCTCGCACGTGCTGCCCGTCACCGAGGAGAACGCGACCGAGCCGTTCGGCGACTACGGCGTGCAGAAGGACGCGATCGCCCGGATGCTCAAGCGTGAAACTGCCGACGGGGGTTTGGTGACGACCTCGTTGCACCCCGGTCACATCAGCGGACCGGGCTGGATGCCCATCGGTCCGCTCGGCAACCTCGACCCGACGGTGTGGACGAAGCTGTCCGCCGGCGAGCCCGTCGAGGTCCCCGGCCTCGGTGCCGAGACGATGGCGCACGTGCACGCCGACGACGTCGCGCAGGCCTTCCAGCTCGCGGTCGAGCACCGGGACGCCGCGGCCGGCGAGGACTTCTTCGTCACGGCTCCGACGGCGCTCACGGCACGCGGGTACGCGCACCTGGTCGCGTCGTGGTTCGGCCAGGAGGCGCGGCTCGAGCCCGTCTCGTGGGACCGGTTCCGCGAGACCACGGCTCCGGAGCACGCCGGTGCGAGCTGGGAGCACCTGTCGCGCAGCCAGGTGTTCAGCACCGAGAAGCCGCGGCGGCTGCTCGGCTACGAGCCCGCCTGGACGGCCGAGGCGACGGTCCTCGACGCGTTCCGCTGGCTCGTGGAGCACGGCGAGGTGGACGTCGCGCGCCCCCTCGTCGTCTGAGGTCAGGCGCGGGCGGTGACCACCAGCCCGCGGCGGCGGTGGACCGCCCAGACCGTCAGGGCGAACCCGACCAGGACCGCGCCGCCCACCGTGACCGCGGTCCACCCGCCGGCGTTCCAGAGCACCGAGGCGAGTGCCGAGCCGATCGCCCCGCCGATGAAGTTCGCGGTGACGAACGCGGTGTTGAGTCGGCTGCGCGCCGCCGGGTCGATCGCGAAGAGCCGGGTCTGGTTGAGGACGTTCGTCGCTTGCACACCGACGTCCAGCAGGACGACCGCGACGAGGACGACCACGATCGACCGCGCTCCGAGGCCCGCGACCACGAGCGAGACGAGCACGACGGCGATCGCCGCACCGGTCACCGGCACGGAGACCCCGCGGTCGTGCAGCCGACCGACCCGCTGCGCGGCGACCGCCCCGGCGAGCCCGGCCAGACCGACGAGCCCGATCGCGCTCGTGGAGTACCCGAACGGCTCGGCGCTGAGCAGGAACGTCAGCGCGGTCCAGAACATCGTGAAGACGGCGAACATCGCGGAGCTGATGACGAGGGTCACCCGCACGGCCCGGTGCGCGGCGACGGCACGGAACACCGAGGCGATGAGCGTGGGGTACCGCACCCGGTCGCGCCGGTCGAGCTCGGGGATCGCTCGCCGGAGCAGCACGGCGAACAGCAGGGCCGCGACGGCGGCGACCACGTAGATCGCGCGCCAACCGAACGCGTCCGCGACGAGCCCGCTGACCGTCCGCGACACGAGGATGCCGGTGAGGACCCCGGAGGCGATCGTGCCCACGACCCGCCCGCGGGACGAGGGATCGGCGAGGTCCCCGGCCAGCGGGATGAGCAGCTGCCCGGCGACGGTGGTGAGGCCGACGAGCGCGAGCGCCACCAGCAGCACGGCGAACGACGGGGCCACGGCGGCGAACAGCAGCGCGACCGCGGACGCGACGAGCACCCCGGGGATCAGGCGTCGTCGGTCGAGCACGTCGCCGAGCGGCACCACGAGCAGGATGCCCAGCGCGTACCCGACCTGGGTGAGCGTGACGAGCAGCCCGGCGACCGCGGCGGACGTCCCGAGCGAGGACGCGATGTCGTCGAGGAGCGGCTGCGCCCAGTAGAGGTTGCCGACGGCCGCGCCCCCGGCCACCGCGAACAGCAGCGTGCGCGCGGGCGTCATCCCCTTACCGGCGGTCACGGACGCCGCCGGAAGAGCTCCGCGAGGTGCCACGGCCCCGGTGCGAGTCGGACGGCCGCTTCGGCGCGGATGCGGTCCTCGCGCGCGCGGTCGCGCGTGAGTTCCTCGATCTCGCGCTCGGCACGCAGGCGGAACCGGACCCGCTCGAGGAACGTCAGCGGCTCCGCGGGGCGGGCGGTCCGGATCGAGTCGGTCTCGCTCATGCGTCCTCCGTCTCCGGGACGGCGGCGACCGTGGTCGCCGCGAGGTTGGCGAGGAGCTGCAGGCGCTCCTCGGACGGCGAGCCGGGCTCCGCGCCGTAGACGATGAGCGTCAGCCCGGTGTCCGTGACGAGCTCCATCGTCTCGTACGTCAGGTCGAGGTCGCCGACCTCGGGGTGGTGCACGTGCTTGATGCCGGACCGGTGCCGCATCACGTCGTGCGCGGCCCAGCGCTGGCGGAACTCCTCGCTGCGGGTGGAGAGCTCCCCGATGAGGTCCGTCAGCCCGCGGTCGTACGGGGACCGGGCCGCTTCGGCACGGAGCACGGCGACCATGTCCCCGGTCACGCTGTCCCAGTCGCGCCAGAACTCGCGACCACGGGGGTCGAGGAAGGCGAAGCGCGCGGTGTTCGGGCTACCGGACGGGTCGAGGAAGAGCGGTGCGTAGACCGCACGGGCGAGGGCGTTGCCGGCCAGGAAGTCCGACCGGCCGTTCCGCACCCATGCGGGAGCGGTCATCGAGTCGAGTACTCGCTGCACGTTCGGCCGGACCTTCGACGTCGGGGTCTTCCGACGCGTCGTCGCCGAGGCGTTCTGCGCACGGGCGAGGTCGAACAGGTGCGCGTGCTCGGCGTCGTCGAGCCGGAGCGCCCGGGACAACGATCCGAGGACGCTCTCGGACACCCCGGTGAGGTTCCCGCGCTCGAGGCGGATGTAGTAGTCGACGCTCATGCCCGCGATGAGGGCGAGTTCCTCGCGGCGAAGGCCCTTCACCCGTCGCGCGCCGCCGAAGTCGGGCAACCCGACCTGCTGCGGCGTGACGCGCTCGCGGCGGGTGCGGAGGAAGTCGCGGACTTCGTCTCTCGTGTCCATGTCCTCCACGGTAGGTCCGATCGACGGGTCGGAGCAGGGGCTGCTGGTACCCGTCAGGCCGGTCCGGGCGGTCGTAGCGTCGTGGACATGGACACACTCACCCTCAACAACGGACTCGTGATCCCCGCGATCGGGTTCGGCGTCTTCCAGAGCGCGCCGGCCGAGACGGTCGACGCCGTGCGCACCGCGCTCGAGACCGGGTACCGCCACATCGACACCGCCGCCGCGTACGGCAACGAGCGCGAGGTCGGCGAGGGCATCCGCGCCTCGGGTGTCGACCGTGACGAGATCGTCGTCGAGACGAAGATCTGGGTCTCCGACTACGGCCTCGACGAGACCCTGCACGCGTTCGACAAGGCGACCGGCAAGCTCGGCTTCGACCACGTCGACGTCCTGATCCTGCACCAGCCCGCACCCGACCGCTTCGAGCGGACCATCGCGGCGTACCGGGCGCTCGAGCGGCTGTACGCCGAGGGCCGTGTCGGCGCGATCGGCGTGAGCAACTTCATGCCGCACCACCTCCGGTCGCTCCTGGACGCCACGGACGTGATCCCGGCGCTCAACCAGGTCGAGCTGCACCCGTACTTCACGCAGCCGGACGTGCAGCGCGCCGACGCCGAGCACGGCATCCTCGACCAGGCGTGGTCGCCGATCGGTGGCATCACCTTCTACCCGGGCTGGGGCGACGAGCGGGTCAGCGTGCTCGACGACCCGACGATCCGGACCATCGGCGAGGCGCACGGCAAGACCCCGGCGCAGGTGATGCTCCGGTGGCACGTGCAGCAGGGCCGCAACGCCATCCCGAAGTCCACGAACCCCGGGCGCATCGCCGAGAACTTCGACGTGTTCGACTTCGTGCTCTCCGACGACGAGCTCGCAGCGCTCGACGCCCTCGACACCGGTCGTCGCGGCGGTCCGGACCCGGACGGGACCGACACGAGCCGCTTCGAACGGGTGATCCCGGAGGCCTGACGCGACCCGGTGGGGCCCGGAGGCGCGGTGCGGGCCGGCACCGTGCCTCCAGTCCCGCAGGCGGTCGCGACCACCGCGTCAGACGCGCTCGCGCGCACGCTCCACGATGCGCTCCGTCGCCGCCCACGAGGCGAGCAGCCGCAGCGCGTCCGCCGTCGGGCTCCCGGGCGTCGCCGGGTAGATCGTCAGCGCGAGCCCCGGGTCCTCGGTGAGCTCGAGCGTCTGGAAGTGCAGCTCGAGCGGACCGACCACCGCGTGCCGGAACGACTTCACCCCCGCGTAGTGCCGCCGGACGTCGTGCGCCGCCCAGAGCGCGCGGAAGTCGTCGCTCCGCATCGAGAGCTCACCGATCAGCGCCGCGAGCCCGGGGTCGTTCGGCGTCCGCCCGGCCTCGCGCCGGAGGATCGCGACGTTCGTGTGCGCCGCGCGCTGCCAGTCGAGGTAGAAGTTCCGTGCCTGCGGGTCGAGGAAGATGAACCGCGAGAAGTTGCAGGGCCGTGCGCTCGCCGCGACGAGGTCCGAGTGCATCGCCCAGCCGAGCGTGTTCGCGGCGACGATGTCCTGTCGGTTGTTGACGATCATCGCGGGGGCGTCGGCGATGGCGTCGAGCAGGTACTGGAGCTCCGGGCGCACCGCCGCCACCGGTGTGACCGCGGCGGCACGGCGGGGCGTGGCGTTCTGGTGGCGGGCGAGGTCGCGCAGGTGCTCGTGCTCGGCCGGGTCGAGGTGGAGCGCGCCCGCGATGGCGTCGAGCACGCTGTCCGAGACGCCCTGCAGGTTCCCGCGCTCGAGCCGGGTGTAGTAGTCGATGCTCACGCCGGCCAGCCGGGCGACCTCCTCGCGGCGCAGCCCGGTGACGCGGCGGCGGGTGCCGAACGTCTCGACGCCGGCCTGCTCCGGTGTGATGCGGGCGCGGCGACCGGAGAGGAAGTCGCGGGCTTCGTCGCGGTGGTCCATGCCGGTCACGGTACTTCGGCTGGGCGGGGGCGAGCGAGGTGCTGCCGGAACCCCCGTGCTGGTCGGGGTCCGTCGCTCGGGCTCAGCTCGTCGCGAGCGGCACCGACACGATCCGGTCGTCGCCGTCGGTCGGGTCGCCACGCCCGTCGGTGTTGTTCGTGACGAACCACAGGGCACCCTCGGGACCCTCGAGCACCGTGCGGATGCGGCCGAAGTCCTCCGCGAAGTACTCGGTCGACGTCGAGGGGGCGTCGGCCGGCACAGCCCTGACGACCTCGCCCTGGAGGTTCGCGATGAACACCGTGTCGTCGATCACCGCCAGGCCGCTCGGCGAGGCGTCGTCGGTGGCCCACTGCTGCACGGGGTCGACGAAGCCCTTGCTCGTGCCGCCGGTGCCCTCGACCTCGGGCCAGCCGTAGTCCCGGCCCTTCTCGATGACGTTGAGCTCGTCCCAGGTGTCCTGCCCGAACTCCGACGCGAACATCGTGCCGTCGGCCGTCCACCCCATGCCCTGCACGTTCCGGTGGCCGAGGCTCCATACCGGGGACCCGGGGAACGGGTTGCCGCCGGGGACCTGGCCGTCCGGGGTCAGCCGCAGGATCTTCCCCGCGAGCGAGTCCCGGTCCTGCGCGTCCGAACCGGTACCGGCGTCGCCGACGCTCGCGTAGAGCATGCCGTCCGGGCCGAACGCGATCCGCCCGCCGTTGTGGAAGCTGTTCGACGGCAGCCCGTCGATCACGGTCGTGGCGTCCCCGAGCGCGTAGGACCCGGCGCTCCCGGACAGGTCGTAGCGCTGGATGCGGTTGCCGTCGTCGCCCGTCGAGTACACGAACAGGTCGCCCTCGTGCAGCGCGAGTCCGAGCAGACCGCCCTCACCGCCGTGCCGGACGCCCGCGATCGTGCCGACCTCGCGCGTCTTCCCGGCGCCGGTCAGTTCGAGCACCGTCGCCGAGTCCCGCTCGCTGATCAGGGCGTCGCCGCCGTCACCGGTGCGGACCACCGACCACGGGGCGTCCAGTCCGGTGGCGATGTCGGTCGTCTCGCCCCCGGGCTCGAGCTGTCCGGCGGCGCTCGCCGCGGGGGTGGTGGCGCTCGAGGAGGGGCTGCTCGTGGCGGTCGCCCGACCCTCGAGCGTGCGGGCGTCGTCGTCGGTGCAGGCCGCGAGGACGAGGGCCGCGGCGGCGAACGCGCCGAGGGCGGACAGGGTGCGGCGGGTGCGAGCGGTGGTGTGCACGGTGGTCCTCCCGGGTCGTGGGTCGATTGCACACGCGGCGGTCGGGAATCCCCTGGGTGACGGGGGTTGCGGTGGAACCCCTGTCGGCAGGGACTCCCACCAGCGCACCGACCAGCCGTTCGATGGGACCGTGCCCGCCACCGTGACCCCGCCCGCTCCCCCGACCGCCCGCGCCGTGCCCACGGCCCTCGTCGCCGCCGTCGTGTTCCTCACCGCGGTCGCGCCGCTCGCGACCGACATGTACGTCACCGCGTTCCCGACCGTCGAGGCCGAGTTCCGCACGAGCGCCTCCGCCGTGCAGCTGACCCTCACGACGTTCTTCGCGGGCATGGGCCTCGGGCAGCTCGTCGGCGGACCGTTCTCCGACCAGCGCGGGCGCCGCCTGCCGCTGCTCGCCGGCACGCTGCTCGTCGTCGCAGCCTCGGTCGTGTGCGCGCTCGCCCCGTCGATCGGCGTTCTCACGGCGGCGCGCCTCGTGCAGGGGTTCGCGGGCGGGTGGGTGATGGTGATCGCCCGGTCGGTGGTCGTCGACCTCGCCCACGGCGCCCAGCTCGTCCGCGTCCTCAACGTCGTGATGGGCATCGGCGGGATCGCACCGGTGCTCGGGCCGCTGTTCGGCGCCGCGATCCTGGGGTTCGGTGACTGGCGGACCACGTTCTGGGTCCTCGCCGGCCTCGGGGTGCTCATGTGCGTGACCGCGGCCGTCGTCGTCCCCGAGTCCCTCCCACGGGACCGACGGCACGCCGGCGGCCTGCGCACGTTCCGGCTCGCGGCGCGGCAGGTCCTCGGCGATCGACGGTTCGTCGGCTACGTCGTCACCGCGTGTGCTGCGTTCGTCGGGGTGTTCGCGTACGTCGCGACCTCGCCGTTCGTGCTGCAGACCATGAACGGACTGTCGCCGACGGCGTACGCGATCGACTTCGCGGCGAACGCGGGAGCGATGACGATCGCGTCCCTCGTGGCCGCCCGACTCGCCGGCCGGGTGTCCACGAGACGCATCATCCTCGTCGGGCAGGCCTGCATGGGCGTCTCCGGCGCAGGCATGCTCATCGGCGCGATCTGGTTCGGGATGCCGCTGATCGTGGCCCTGATCGGCTTCTTCGTGCTCATGATCGGCAACGGGCTGGTCGTCACGAACGGTGGGGCCCTCGCATCGTCCGCCGTCCCCGCACACCCCGGGACGAGCTCAGCCGTGCTCGGTCTGGTTCAGTGGACGACGGCCGGCGTGACCGCTCCGATCGCGGGACTCGGCGGCTCGGACACCGCCGTCCCGATGGCCGTCCTCGTCCTCGGTGGCGCGCTCGTGTCGCTCTGGGGACTGCTCGTCCTCGCACGACCCCACACCACCGGAAGGACCACCTCATGACCACCATCGCCATCGTCGGAGCCGGCAAGGGCCTCGGCCTCGCCGTCGCCGAGCGCTTCGCCCGCGAGGGCTTCTCGATCGCCCTGCTCTCCCGCAACCAGGACCGCCTGGACTCCCTCGCCGCCGGCCTCCGGGAGCACGGGTACACCGCCGCCGGCTTCGCCGCGAACGTCCGCGACGGGGACTCCCTCCGCGGCGCCCTCGAGCGTGCGACCGAGCAGCTCGGGCCGATCGAGGTGCTGCAGTACAGCCCGCTGCCCGCCAAGGAGTACATGCGCCCGGTGCTCGAGACCACGGCGGAGGACCTGGTCGGCCCGATCGAGTTCTCGGTCTACGGCTCGGTCAACGCCGTCCGCCAGGTGCTGCCCGGCATGCGCGCGATCGGGCACGGCACCATCCTGTTCGTGAACGGCGGGAGCGCGGTGCGCCCGGGTGCTCGGGTCACCGGCACGTCCGTGGCGTTCGCGGGCGAGAGCGCCTACGCGCAGCTGCTGCACGACGCCGTCCGTGACGAGGACGTCCACGTCGGCCAGCTCATCATCCCGTTCGGCATCGACGACGGGCAGCCCGAGCACTCCGGTGCGTCGATCGCGGACCGCCTGTGGGCGATCCACACCGAGCGCGGTGCGTTCCGGACGTACGCCGAGCCGCTGCCCGAGTGACCCACTGACGGACGGGAGCGCGCCCCGCTCAGCGGCAACGCGAAGCGTTGTGCGGGGCGCGCCGACCGAGCCTGCGAGGGAGGAGGGCGGGCCCGCCCCTCCCGTCCGACCCTGGTCGCGTCTCGATCAGCGCGCGGCTCGCGTGATCGCCGTCGCCATCACGCGCGCGACGACGACGTTCGTCGCCGCGTCGCCGTGGATGCCGTCCGCCGACGCGCCCCGGACCCAGGCCCCGTCCGCCTGCCGGAACCCGGCGAACGGGTCGACGTACGACCAGCCGTGCTCCGCCGCGTCGCGCTCCAGCGCCCGGCTGAGGACGAGCTGTCCCGCGCGGCGGTCGGCGCCCCACTGGCTCCAGGTCCAGTTCGACGGCGGGCCGGAGACGACGAGGACGTGCCGCGCACCGACCTTCCGGACGACGGCGTCCACGTTCGCGATCGTCGTCGCGGTCGGGATCGCCTGGTTCACGTCGTTCGTGCCGAGCTCGACGACGAGGACGTCCGCGTCCGGCACGGGGCCGATCTCGTGGAGGACCTCGTCGGACCGGTAGCCGCTGTGCGCGTAGCCGCCGACGGCGTGGAACCGAGTGTCCGGCACGAGGTCGTGGAGCCAGGAGTCCGGCCGTGCCGTGATGGAGTCGCCCGCGTACGCGAAGGTGACCGCGCCGGACCGGTCGCCGGAGCCGAGCGCCCCGGTCACGGCGTCGTCCGGTGTGGCGGCACGGACAGCTGTTCCGCCGGCTGCGGCTCGGGTGTCCGCACGTTCGACCGGCGCGGCGGAGGCGCGACCCACGGACGGTGCGCGCTCGGCTGCGGCGGTGCTCGCCGACACGACGGCCGTGCCGACGACGAGGGATCCGCCGGCGACGAGGCAGGCGGCGGTGACGATGCTCGCGACGAGGGCGAGACGACGGGTGCGGGACACGACATCAGGTATCCCCCGGATCGGCCTGCCGTACCAGTCCCCAGACCTGGGGAACCGCGCCGCTGGCTGTGGGTCTTCGCGGCCGTTCCCAGCCGGCCGCCCTGGTCGGGTCCGGGACCCGCCGCGTCCGGTCACGGTGTGCGTCGCAGTGCCACGCGGTGGCGGCGGCCCGCGAAGACCCAGGTCCCCGCGGTGACGAGCAGCGGCAGCCCGAGCCCGAGGAGGGCGAGCACGGGCCAGTCCGCCACGAACGGCAGGTGCGTGGTGCCGGCTGGTCCCGCCGAGAAGCGGAGGGTGAGCGCCCGGATGGGCAGCAGCCCGAGCAGCGTGCCGATCACCGCACCGACGGTCGTCAGGATCGCGGCCTGCCACGCGGACACCCGGCGACGGAGCACGGGTGCCGCACCGACCGCGTCGAGGACCTCGTCGTCGCGTCGGCCGTCCGAGCGGGCCAGCCCGATGGCGACGGCGGTCGCGCCGATCGTCACCGCCGCGGCGAGGGCGAGGACGATCGCCTTGACGATGCCCTGCGCGTCGACCGGACCGGCCTCGTACTGGAAGTACGGGCCGCCCCACCGTTCGCGGTCCGCGCCGCCGAGGCTCTGCCACGCCGAGGTCAGCTCGTCGGACTGTGCCGGGGTCAGGTCCGCGGACTGCTCCGTGACGAGCATGCCGTCCACCGCCGGGACCCGGTACCGCTCGGCGGTCTCGCGGGTCATGAAGACGCCGACCTGGATGCGGGGGGTCTGCACGTCGAGCACCGCGGGGATCGTCGTCGTGGCGTCCGGACGGGTCTTGGCCGTGATCGCGGGGCTGTTCGACGTCTGGTCGCGGAACGCGTCGATCCGGACCTGGCCGTCGTGCGCGTACTCCGGCCACAGGGCGACGGCGCGGCCCGAGGTGAGCGCGTCGCGGACCTCGGCAGACGGACGGTGTCCGGTGAGGACGGCGTAGTCGTCCACCGTGCCGGTCCAGATCTTCGGCGCGGAGGTGTCCTGCGACTCCAGGTAGCGCGAGCACGACGTGGTGTCGTTCGCGCGGCAGTCCGTCCGCCCCCACGAGTGCAGGAGCGAGAGCGTCGACGGCTGGTCGCCGGCGACGTCGGGCGCGACGCCGAGCACACGCACCCGGTCGTGGTCGAGGACACCGGAGACGATCTTCGCCGCCTTCGCCGTGACGGAGGCGTCGTAGCCGCCGTCGCTGCCGTCCTCGTTCGAGAGCCAGACGTCGGCCGTCGCGACGCCCACGGCGGTGCGGTACTCGTAGTCGCGGACGAACTGCGCGTGCTCGGACGCACTCCACGTGATCGCCACCGAGGCCACGAACACGACGCTCATCACGCTCGCGAGCACCGGCACGGTCCGCACCGGGTTGCGCCGGGCGTCGCGGGCGGCGATGCGGGCGGAGAGCCCGAGCCGCGTCGCGGTCCTGGAGACGAGGGCGAGCAGCCACGGCGACGACATCGCGACCCCGAGCTGCATGAGGCACGGGCCGATCGCGACGCCGGCGCCGACGATCCAGGCGAGGTGGTCCTGCTGCACCGGGCGGTCGTTGAGCAGCAGCACGCCGGCACCGCACGCCAGGGTCATCACGGTGCCCGCGACGACGAGCACCGGTGCCCAGATCCGGCGGCGGCGCTCGGCGCGCGGGTTCACCGCCGCGGGCCGGAGCGAGCCGCGCAGTGCGGCGAGGACGTTCACCCGCGTGGCCGCACGGGCCGCGACGAGCGCCGACACGAGCCCGGCGAGGACGGCGGCGGCACCGATCGACAGGACCAGGCCGACCGGGACGTGCAGCCCGGGCCACGAGCCCACGTTGCCGTTGTCGGCCAGGTGGAACGCGAGCACGCCGACCCCGGTGCCGAGCGCGACCCCGAGGACGGCGCCGGTGAGCCCGAGCACCAGCCCGGAACCGGCGACGATCGACCGGACGAAGCGTCGGTCCCCGCCGACGCTCGTGACGATCGCGTACGAGCGGGTGTCCGCCCGGGTCCCGACGAGGAACGCGGCACCGGCGAGCAGGGCCACCTCGAACATCGCGAAGACGCCGAGCAGCGCCATCGCCCCGAGGAACCAGCCGATCGGGCTGCTGAGCCCGGCGCCGTGCAACCGCTCGTCGGGCGGGTCGAGCACGACGGGACGCGACTGCACCGTGATCCCGTGGGCGTTGAGCGCGCGGATCTCCGACCACGTCGGGGCGTCCGAGGCCAGGTACACGGTGACGTCGAACGGCGCCGCGGCCGTGCCGGTCGTCGGCTGTGTGGTGCCCCACGGCACGAAGACGCCCTGCGCGCCCGGGTCGGACGCGGCGTCGCGCATGGTGCCCGTGATCGTGAAGCGCTTCGTCACCGGGTCGGTCAGGTCGACCGTGTCGCCGATCGACGCGCCGAGTCGCTCGAGCGTCGCCGGGGTGACCATGAGCTCGTCACGGCTGGTCGGTGCGGCGCCGTCGAGCACGTGCCAGTGCCCGTCGAGGACCCGCGACCAGACCGCTCCCTCGACCGCCTGGATCCCGATCGGCCCCTTCGGCCCGGTCAGCACGATCTGCGCCGAGGTGACCGGGATCGACACGGCACCGGCGGGCACGTGGTCGAGGACGTCGGCGAACCGGGCCTCGCCGTCGGACTTCGCGACCGGGCTGTCCTTCGCGGACTCGGTGTACTGCCACTGCACGGGGTCCTGCCGCATGCCCGGGAGGTCCGGGCCGACGACCTGCATCTGCGCTGCCGCGTGCCCGAGGTCGTACCGCAGGCTCTCCGCCTGGGTCGGCTGCGTCGACTGCACGACGACCGACACCGCGGCGAACCCGGCGGTCGGGATGCCGATGAGGGCGACGATCAGCGCCGCCCGCCCGGCCTTCGCGAACGCCAGCCGGCGGCCCAGCCGGAGCGCCGGTCGCAGCGCGAAGGGCGTGCGGCGGTCACGCCCCGAGCGGGCTCCGGCGTCGGCACGTCGCCGACGCGCGTTCACGAGGCGGTCCGGTCCGTGAGCGCCATCTCGACGCCCGAGTACACGGTCTCGTCCACGACGCGGCCGTCGCGGAGGAACACGATCCGGTCCGCCCAGGCCGCGTGCCGGGCATCGTGGGTCACGAGCAGCGCGCCCGCCCCGGAGTCGACGTGCCGGCGCAGCATGCGGAGCACGACCTCGCCGGTCTGCGAGTCGAGGGCACCGGTCGGCTCGTCGGCGAGGACCAGCCGGCGCTCGCCGACGACCCCGCGCGCGATCGCGACCCGCTGCTGCTGGCCACCGGACAGGTCGTCCGGGAAGGCGTCGGCGCGGTGCCCGAGCTCGACGTTCTCGAGCGCGAGTTCGGCTGCGCGCCGGGCACGGCTCGCCTTCCAGCCGTCGAGCTCGAGCGGCAGCGCCACGTTCTCGACCGCGGTCAGCGAGGGGATGAGGTTGAAGTCCTGGAACACGAACCCGACGAGACGCCGACGCAGGGCGGCGAGGTCCTTGGCCGGCCGGTCGGACACGAAGTCGCCGTCGATGACGACCTCGCCGCTGGTCGGCGGCAGGAGCGTGCCCGCGCAGGCGAGCAGTGTCGACTTGCCCGAGCCCGAGGTCCCCATCACGGCGACCATCTCACCGCGGGCGATGCGCAGGTCGATGCCGGCGAGGGCGGTGACGGCCTTCGCGCCGGAGCCGTACTGCACGCTCACGGCGTCGAGCTCGAGGAGCGCGGCGACGGCGTTCACCGGGCGCTCCGCACGGTGGCGTCGGAAGACTCGGCAGCGGCCGTCGAGTCCGGTGTCGGGGACGGTCGGTAGCGCGCGACGCTCGACTCCACGTGGTCGAGCCAGCGGACGTCGGCCTCGGCCTGGAAGAGCATCGACTCGAGCACGAGCGACCAGGCCAGGTCGTCCGCCGGGTCCGAGGAGCGCTTCAGCCGGGTCAGGTCCTGCAGGTTCCGCACGGCGGCGGCGCGCTGGACCTGCACGAGGCGCGGCACGTCGACGCCGGGCACCGTCACCGCCAGGGCGAACTTGATCGCGAGCTCGTCACGACCGCGCTTCGGCGGGACCGGCTCGCTGAACCAGCGTGCGACCTCCTCGTGACCCGCGTCGGTCGCCGTGTAGACGACGTGTCCGTCGTCGTCGGCGTCACCGCGGGCCACGAGGCCGTCGCGTTCCAGGCGGTCGAGCGTCGTGTAGACCTGGCCGATGTTCAGCGGCCAGCTGCCCCCGGTCCGGTGCTCGAACTCCCCCCGGAGCTGGTACCCGTAGCCGGGCCCGGCCACCAGCAGTGCGAGTACGCCCATCCGTACGCTCATGACGTCTTCCCCCTCGTTCCGTCCGCCTTGGACATACCGAGTATGCACATACCGCGTATGCGAGCGCAACCCCGAGAAGTACTGGAGGCGCGGTGCCAGCT
>NZ_MJGQ01000008.1:232182-237502 GCF_001865095.1 Curtobacterium sp. MCBA15_013
CGCGCCTCCCGTCCGTCACCGTGTCGCGTCAGTGACGCAGCTTCGACAGCTCCTCGAACTCGTCGTCGGTCAGCTCGACCGTCGCGCCCGCGAGGTTTTCCTCGAGGTGGGCGACGCTCGACGTGCCGGGGATCGGCAGCACCACGGGCGAGCGCTTCAGCAGCCAGGCCAGGGCGAGCTGAGCCGGGGTGGCGCCCTTGCGCTCGGCGATCTCGGTCAGCGGGGAGTCGCTGCCGGTGAGACCGCCGGTCGCGAGCGGGAACCACGGGATGAAGCCGATTCCCTGCTCGGTCGACCAGTCGAGGAGTTCCTCGGCGTCGCGCTTCTGCAGGTTGTACAGGTTCTGGACGGAGGCGATCGTGGCGATCTCCTGCGCAGCCTTCACCTCGTCGACCGACACCTCGGACAGGCCGATGTGGCGGATCTTGCCCTCGTCCTGCAGCTTCTTCAGCTCGCCCACCTGGTCCTCGAGCGGGACCTTCGGGTCGATGCGGTGGAGCTGGAACAGGTCGATGCGCTCGAGGCCGAGGCGGCGGAGGCTCATCTCGGCCTCCTGGCGCAGGTACTCCGGGCGGCCGACGGGCGGCCACTCGTTCGGCCCGGTGCGGGTGAGGCCGGCCTTCGTCGCGATGACGATGTCGTCGCCGTAGGGGTGCAGCGCCTCGCGGAGCAGGTCCTCGGCGACGTAGGGGCCGTAGGAGTCGGCGGTGTCGAAGAAGTCCACGCCGAGCTCGACGGCGCGCTTGAGGACGCGGATCGCCTCGTCGTGGTCCTTCGGGGGTCCCCAGACGCCGGGGCCGGTGAGCTGCATGGTGCCGTAGCCGAGGCGGTGGACCTCGAGGTCACCACCGATGCGGAAGGTGCCGGAGGCGGCGGCCGGACGGTTCGTGGTGTCGGTGCCAGTGGTCATGTCCCCGGTCTACGCCTGCTTCGTTGCAGGTCTGGTGAACCGGTGTCCCCCGGGATCTGTCAGAAGCGGTTCCTATGCTCCTCGGCGTGCCCCTCCGCTCCCGCAGACGGAGTCCCGGCCGCTCGCTCGTCATCGGTGTCGTCGGGATCGCGTCGCTCGCCGGGATCGTCGTCCTCCTCGTCCCCGCCGTCCTGGGCGTCCTCGGGAGCTCGGGGTCCGTGATCGGCTCGCTGCTGCCGTGGCTCGCACTCCTGCTCGTCCCCGTCGCCGGTGCGGCACTCGGCACCCGGTCGAAGCGGCTCGCCGTGCTGTCCCTCGCCTTCGCCGCCGCCTGGGCCGTCGCGGTCCTGCCCGGCGTGCTCGCTCCCGGCACCTCGGGGTCGCCGCAGTTGACGGTCGTCACCGAGAACATCGAGGCCGCCAACCCCGACCCGGCCGCCACCGCGAGGTCGATCGCGGCGATTGACCCGGACGTCATCGCGCTCGAGGAGCTCACCCACACCTCGGGCACGGCGGTCGCGGGCGTCCTCGACGAGCGGTACCCGCACCACTACCGCGTCGGGTCGATCGGGGTGTGGAGCCGGACGACCCTGCGCGACGGCGAACCCCTCACGCTCGGCCTGGGCTGGGCCAGGGCGCTCCGGGTGACGGTCGACACCGGGGTCGGCGACGTCCGGCTGTACGTCGTGCACATGGACTCACTGCGGTTGGGTGGCGAGGACGGTCGGCCGCGGATGCTGGCGTCGCTCACCGAGGCGGTCCGCGACGACGAATCGGAGCGGCTCGTCGTCGCCGGGGACTTCAACGGCGGTGCGGCCGACCCGGAGATGCTCCCGCTGACCCGGATGCTCGACGAGGGCGGCGGGTCCGGGGCGACCTGGCCGGCGCAGTTGCCCGTCGTGCGGATCGACCACGTGTTCACCCGGGGGCTCGGGACGACGTCGACCGAGATCCTGCCCGCGAACGGCAGCGACCACCGGGGCGTGCTCGTCGGCCTGCGGCGCTGACGGCGGGCGGGGGCGCCGTCGTCGGTGGTTCCGCGGTCGTCGGCGCGTCGAACCACGTTTCCGACGTCGAACCAGCCCGCGCGCCTGGTTCGACGTCGTCTTCGTGGTTCGACATGGGCCGTCAGGGCTTGCGCGGGTAGGGGGTCTCGCCCCGCTCGAGCCCGCCGACGAGCTTCGCGAGCCGGTTCGCCCGCGCCGTCGCACTCGGCGCGGTCGTGATCCGGTGGAGCACGGCGTACCGGTTCGTGGCGTCGAGCTCGGCGAACAGCGCTGCGGCCGCGGGAGCGGCGTCGAGCGCTGCCTGCAGGTCGTCGGGCACGGTGGCCGTCGCGGCACCGGCGTAGGCGCGGTCCCACCGGCCGTCGCCCTTCGCACGGTCGACCTCGGCCCGGCCCCGGTCGCGCATGCGCCCCGCGGACTCGAGGGTGGCGACGAGGCCGATGTTCCGCTGCGACCAGATCGACGCCTTGCGCCGCGGGGTGAACCGCTGCCGGAAGGTCGCGGTGTCCCGCCCGCGTTTCTGGCCGTCGATCCAGCCGGAGCAGAGCGCTTCGTCGAGCGCCTGGTCGTAGGTCAGCGTCGTCGGCTCCGTGGTGCCCTTCTTCGCGAGGACGAGCCACACGCCGTCGGGGTCGTCCTCGTGTGCGTCGAGCCAGGCGCGCCAGGCAGCGGCGTCGGGGAGTACCAGGTCGTCCGCGTCCATGCGGTCATCGTAGGGCGGCCCACCGTCGTCCGGAGGGCCACCGCTCAGACCCAGTTCGGCTGCGCCAGCACCCCGTCCGGGTCCACCTGCTCGGCGATCCGGTGCAGCCGCGAGGTGTTCACGTCGAAGTAGTCCGCCGGGTCCGTGATCGCCGCGTCGCAGTAGTTCGCGTACGCCGCGTCACCCCACGCCGGCCGCATCGCCTTCCGGAACCCCCGGACGTAGGCGTCGAAGGGTGCCGGGTCCGATCCGTCCGCGAACACGGCGGTGTACTGCACGGTCATGAGCGCCGACCGCCACGGGAACGCGGTGTCGGTCCGTCCGACGTCGGAGACGACACCGCCGAGGGCGTCGAGCGCGACCCCGCCCTCGAGGTTCCCCGCCACGTCACCGGCGGCCTCGGCGTGGGCGACGAGCACGTCGATCTGTTCGTCGGACAGTTTCACCGATCCGATCGAGGACGTCGCCGCCTCGGACACCCGCTGTGGCTTCCCCGCCAGCGCGGACATCGCGGCACCGTAGGTGAGCTGTCGCGCGGTGTGGGCGAGCGGCTTCGCTCCGGTGGCGGCGATGAAACCGTCGACGGTGGTGTCAGCGCCGGTCTTCGAACCCGTCCACACACCCGTCACGGTGACCGTCGGGGCGGTGTGCCGGCTCCCGTTCAGCAGCTTGAGCGTCGACCACAGCTCCGGGTCGGCGGTGGGCGCCCAGTCCTGCCAGGCGCGCACGACCGCCGCGGCGGCCGACCACGCGAAGGTGATCGAGAAGAGCAGGACGCCGGGCGCGGCCTGCGTCCGGTACGTCAGTGCGGTGACGACGCCGACGGTTCCACCGCCCCCGCCGCGGCAGGCCCAGAACAGGTCGGGCTCGGCGGTCGCGGAGACCTCGTGCACGCTGCCGTCCGGCGTGACGACGGTCGCACCGGTGAGCTGGTCGCACGTCAGCCCGAAGGAGCGGACGAGCACACCGACCCCGCCGCCGAGCGTCAGGCCGCCGATCCCGACCGTGGGGCAGGACCCGGCGCCGATCGCCCGTCCGGCGGCGGCGAGCGTGGCGTAGACGTCGCCGAGCTGCGCACCGGGACCGATCGTCACGGTGCCGTCGTCGTGCACGTCGATGCCGTCGAGGTCCTGCGTGCTGATCACCAGCGACCGCGGGACGTCGGTGCCGCTCGCGCCGCCCGCCGACCAGCCCGTGTACGAGTGCCCGCCGGAACGGAGCGCCACCGGTGTGTTCGTGTTCCGGGCGAAGGCCAGCCCGGCCTGGACGTCCGCGGTGCCGGCCGCGCGCAGGATGCCCTGCGGGTCGGCGTCGTCGTACCGGGGGTTCTCGACGAGCCGGGCGCTGTTCCACCCGTTCGACCCCGAGCGCAGCAGCCGTCCGGAGACCGCGGCGGCGAGGGCGTCCCACGAGTCGGGGCCGCCCGGTGTCGGTGACGCGGTCGGGGTCCCCGTGGGGCCGGCCGTACTCGTGGCCGACGGGGACGGGGACGGGGACGGGGACGGCGCCGGTCGACTGCACGCGGCGAGCGCTCCGGCGATCCCGAGTCCGACTCCCCCGGCGAGCACCGCACGCCTGGTGGCGGGACGGGTCACGGTCCGGAGACCCCGCCGCCGGCGCCGGTGATGCCCGGGTGCGCGGCCTTCGACAGCCCCTCGGTCACCGAGTGCGCGGCCTCGGCGTCCGCTCTCGCCTGCGCCCCGAGCCGCGGGTCGGCCGGTCCGAGGTGCGCGAGGCGCTTCGCTCGTCGGTGGTTCTGCACCTCGAGCACGGTGATGACGGCGGCGATCAGCACCGCGACGCCGATCACGATCCACACGATGGTCATGACGTCCCCTCTCGTCCCGGGGTCTCGGACCCCGTGTCCGCGAGCGTACCCGAGCTGCTGATCCGGGTGGCCCCGGCCCACTCGTGCACCCATTCCGGCACCGACAGGTCCCGGTCGGTCGCGCCCGCGGCCTCGAGCAGCTCCGACGGGGACACCGTCCCGCCGGTGCGCAGCAGGAACCGTGCCTGCACCACGGCCCGTGCCACCACGGCCCCGCGGCGGACGAACGTCTGCTCCAGGTAGGCCGCGCGGTCGTCCATCCCGAGCACGCGGGTCACGAGTTCGAACCGCTGGCCGAGCGTCAACGACCGCTTGTACGTGATCGTCTGCGCCGACACGACCGGGTACCAGCCGCGCTCGGCGATCGCACCCCAGAACCCCGAGCGCAGCATGAGGTCGAGCCGCCCGAGGTCGAGCATCGACAGGTACTTCCCGTTGTTCACGTGCCGCAGCGGGTCGAGGTCGGTCAGGGTCACCCGGAACGGCGTGCGGACCTCGTCCCAGAGCGTCGGTCGTCGTCCGCCGATCGTGGGGCGGAGCCGGACGCGCAACTGGAGCAGGAACAGCCGGAAGTACAGGTTCACTCCCCGATCACACCAGGGTCGGGCCACGAACGCGCGGAACCTTGGAGGAACCGCACGAACCGGCATTCCCGGCTGACGGGTCCGGTCAGTGCCTCCCTCCAACCGAGGGACCCGGAGTAGACCTGCACCCATGCAGACACGCAAGCTCGCAGACCTCGAGGTCGGCCCCGTCGGCCTCGGCACCATGGGCATGAGCGCCTTCTACACGGGCGCCGGCACCGACGACGACGAGTCGATCCGCACCATCCACCGCGCGATCGACCTCGGCGTCACCCTGTTCGACACCGC